>JBDSBS010000360.1:0-11745 GCA_039921435.1 Planctomycetota bacterium
GGCCCAGTTGCAGGGCCAGCGCCGCATTCGCTTTGTCGAGCAGCTTGGTCAGTGCACCTGCACCGCGCGTGCGCGGGCCGAAGCAGGTCTTGGGAGCGAGTACGAGCAGATGGTCGGCGGCAGCCAGAGCCCTGCCGTCGGCGGCGAACGTGAACTTCATCAGCGCATCCTAGGTCGCCGCGGCACTGACTCCCAGTTCAACGCCGCCGTCCGAGGGGTCAACGCGGTGCCGCAGCAAACGCCGAACGAACGCGCACCGTGCGCCACAGGCCATCGCGCGACTGCAGGACCTTCTGCCGCACATCAGGGCTCAGCTGCGTCGCCGCCAAGAAGTCGTCGACGACGGCGAGCGCCTCGGCCGAGTCGTGGGCGTTGATGAAGGCGTCGAGCCAGGCCGGCATGAAGAAGATGCGGCGGTTCTGCTTGACCCAGTCGACCTTGTCGAGCGCCGGGCGCAGGTACGGGAGAGTCAGCGCACTCTGGCCCGACCAATGGAACCAGCCGAGGCTGTCTTGGGTCCACTGCTCGGGCGGCGTGTCGAGCTGCATGTAGAGCTGCCAGTATTCGGCCTTGGCGGCGGCCGTCGGCACTGCCGCGCGGGCCAAGAACAGCTCCTTGCCGACGTCTTCCTTGGCGAAGCGCCGCTGCAGTTGATCGAGTTCGTTCTTGGCTTGATCCGCTGCGATCAGCGCCGCCGCCGCCAAGAAGCAGTCCTGTTTGCCGGGTTCGAGGCCTTTCGGCAGCTCGCCGCCCGTCGCGACTGCGCGACAGAGCTCGAGAACCCGAGGTGCGGTGCTCGCGCGCGCGAGGAAGCGGAACGTCGCGAGTTCGCGGCCCGAGTCGGCTTCGTCTCGCAGCTGAGTCAGCAACAGTTCGGTAGCGCGTTCGCGCAGCGGGGCGGCGCGCGCGTCGTCCAGGTAGCGTTGCAGGCACGTGCCCAAGGCGTCGAGCAACCAGGCGTGGGTGTCGGCATCGCGTTCGCGCGCGAGCAGCCGCAGGGCCATCGCCGCGAACGCCGCCGGATCGAGTTCGGCTTCGCGCACGGCTTCGAGCAGCGCCGCCGTCGCGACGGCGCGTACGAGCGGATCGGCTTCGTCAGGTGTGTGCAACAGCAGCCAACCGCGGCTGCCTGCATCGGGAACGAACTGTCCGTAGGCGACGTCGTGAGGGTTGGCGAGCACGGCCGCCGGCGCCGCGTGGCCGACGAGCTCTGCGATCTCGAGGCGCGCGCTGTCGCCGCGCACGCGCAGCGAGCGCCGACCCCCGGCGAGGTCGAAGACGAGCAGTTCGAGATCGAGCGGCCAGCTGCCGTCGCCACCGATCGCAGCCTGCGTCACCGCGGCCGCGCGCACGATGCCGTTGTCGTCGAGTTGCCACTCGACGCGCACCTGGGGCATCGACGGCGCGAGCAGCCAACGTTCGGACCAGCGGCCGAGGTCCTGGCGCGCCGCCGCTTCGAGCGCGCGCGCGAGGTCCTGCCAGTCGGCGTTGCCGAACGCGTGCGTCTCGAGGAACGTCTTCAAACCGCGCTGGAAGACCTCGCCGCCGAGCCGGTCGTGCAGTTCGCGCAGCACGGCGGGCGCCTTGTTGTAGACGATCGCGCCGTAGGCGGACTTGGCATCGGCGAGGTTCTGCATCTGTTGGAACACGGGCGTCGTGCCGGGCGTCGCGTCGACTTCATAGGCGCGCGGCTTGACGCGCTGCAAGAAGCGCAGCCACGCCTTACGTTCGGGCTCGAGCGCTTCGAGAGCCTGATAGCCGAGGAACGTGGCGAAGCCCTCCTTGAGCCAGAGGTCGTCGAACCACTTCATCGTCACGAGGTTGCCGAACCACTGGTGGCTCAGTTCGTGGTAGACGAGCGTGCTGCGGCGCACGAGTTCCGAGGCGGTGGGCGGGTGGTCGAAGACGAGTGCCTGTTCGCGGTAGAAGATGGCGCCCGCGTGCTCCATGCCGCCGTACGGGAAGCCTGGCAGCAGCACGAAGTCGAGCTTGTCGAATGGGTAGGGCACGCCGAACTGGTGGGCGAGCCAGCTCAGGCCTTCGCTGTGCAGCTTGAACAGAGCGTCGCGGTCTAGGTGGCGCAACTGGGAGGCCCGCAACAACATGTGCATCGATGCGTGGGGGTCGATGCCCGGCACGCTTGGAGCCGGAGCCGTCAGCGTCGTGAACGGCCCGCAAGCGAACGCCATCAGGTAGGTCGGCAGCGCCTTCGTGGGCGCGAAGCGCCACAGGGTGCCGGTGACGCCTTCCGCGGTGGCGGGCTCGACGCGATTGCTGTTGGCGACTGCCGTCCATTCACTGGGCAGGTCGAGATCGACCTGGAAGCGCGCGCGCAGGTCGGGTTGGTCGAAGCACGGGTAGAGACGGTGCGCGTCGGCCGGCACGACGAGGGTGTAGTAGTACTCGCGCCCGTCGGTCGAGTCGCGATAGACCGACAGCGGCGTGCCGGTGGCACCGATCGGCGAACGGAACGACGCCGTGATGCCGTTGAGGTCGCGACCCAGCAGATCGGGCGGCACGATGACGTGGTTGTGCACGGCGCGCAGCTGTGCGTCTCGGGTGTTGACGCGCACGTTCGTCAGTTCGCTGCCGGCGAAGTCGAGTACGACCGGGGTGGTGGGGTCGCGTTCCTTCGACAGACGAAAGCGCAGCCAGATGGTGCCCTGCACTTCCTTGGCGCCTGGGGTCAGGCGGAAGCGCAGGTCGTACTCGACGTCCTGCAGCAGTTCCTTGCGTTCGCGGGCGAGCGCGCGGTCGATGCCGGGGGCGGGATCCTGGGGCACGGCGGTGCACACGAGGCAGAGGGTGGCGAGGCTGAGCATTCCTGGGTGCGCAGGTTACTCGATGCGCTGTGGGGGCCGAGCGCCGTTGCGGCAACCGGCGGCAACTGGCTCGCACCGGCCGGACGCTGCAATCGTGCGACGACTGCCGATCGGCGGACGATCGGCATCGGGATTGCGACGACTTCGGGACGGGGCAAGGTCCATCTGCTGGTCGGCAGAAAGCGCGACTGTTGGACCGCGCGTTCGAAGTCGTCGAGGTCGTGCAGGGCATGCTCTGGCATCACCTGCATGATGCCATGGAGCGGTGCTCGATGCTGGCGCGAGGCGAACCGAGGTGTTGGCGCGATCCGAGCCGACCGAAGATGAGCGAATGTCCGTGAGGGGCAGGAGCTGTGTCGTCGCATCACCTTCGCTAGCATGCACAGCGACGATGCGAGTCCACCTGCCGTTCCTTCTCGTGGTGTCTGCACTGGCGTGGCTCGCTGGCTGCCAGGGAGGGGCTGCCGGCGCGGAACCTGCCGCGCATTCACTGCCAGCCGCTGCCGCACCTGACGCTGGCGAACGGCACTGCACGCTCGTGCTGCTGAAGACCGGCCCGCGCCGCGAACCACTGAGCGACGCCGAGCGCTCGCAGGTCTTCGGCGGACACTTCGGGAACATGCAGCGAATGGCGCGCGAAGGGCATCTGCTGCTCGCTGGACCCTACGGCAAGGACAAGAGCGACCCTTCGCTGCGCGGGTTGTTCGTGCTCGACACGGTCGATCCCGAACGTGCGCGCAAGCTCGCGGAGACGGACCCTGGCTTCAAGGCCGGTGTGTTCGCGCTCGAGTATCACCTGCTCGCGACAACCGCACCGCTGCGCGCCTTCCTAGCTGCCGAACTGGCGGCGCAGGATGCGGCGACTCGGGCCGGCCGCACCCAAGCCCCGGGCGAAGGCGGTCGCACCTACGTGCTGTTGACGGCCGACGACGGCGCCGCGGTCGCCAAGGTGCTGGCCAACCACCCCGCGGTCCTCTGCTTCGCGCGATTAGACAGTACGCGCGCGTTCGTGCTGCTCGACGCCGCGGACGCACCCGCAGCGAGGGCCGTGTTGGCCCCGTTGGCGCCGAACCTCGGTACGCACCGGCTCGACGAGTGGTTTGGCAGCAGCGCGCTCGCGAACCTGCCCAAACTGGCCCGTTCCTGAAAGCCCTGCCGATGTCGGGCCACACGTTGCAGCAAGATGCGTTCGCGGCCGACTACCTCGCCGAGCTGCGTCTGCAGATCCGGAAGAGTCGCTACTTCACGCAGAACAACCTCAACCGCGACTTCGTCGGCACCCGCGGCTTCTCAGTCGTGTTCCGCCGCACGGCGTTGGCGCGCGTGCACGAACAGTTTCCATGGAGCCTGCCATTCCTCGAGCGGGCGCTGCGGCCGGACTGCAATGCGTTCTACTTCAACCCGCTGCAGCTGACGATGGGATCGCATGTGTCGCCGCACATCGACCGCAGCCTGCGCGCTTACGCGCTCGACGTCGATCCGCCGCTGCAGGTGAGCGTGCTCTACGTCGAAGTACCAAAGGCACTGCGCGGTGGTGAACTCGTGCTGCGCCGCGGCAAGAAGTTCCTCGGGCGGATCGTGCCGCGCGAAGGCCTGCTCGTGCAGTTCGACGGCGACCTCGAGCACGCGGTCGAGCGCGTCGACACGCCGGGGCTGCGCCTCAGCGTCGTGTGCGAGCAGTACCTGCTCGACGCTGACGAGCTGGCACTCGTGCCCGAATATACGATCGAGTCTCGCGCCAAGTCGTACTGAGGTTCTGCGCCGCAGACGCCCAAGTGGGTTCCGGGCAAGGCCCGGGTCGAGCTCGCGGCCAGCAGGCCCCGTCCGCTACGGGATCACGCGCACCTTGCCCTGTGCGTTGCCGACGATCACGCGCCCGGCCATGCCGACAAACAGGCCGTGGTCGACGACGCCGACCAGCGAGTTCAGGTGCTCCGCGAGCCACGCTGGATCCTCGATGCCGTCGAACTTGCAGTCGAGGATGAAGTTGCCGTTGTCGGTCACGAACGGCGCTCCGTCGCGCTCGCGGCGCACGGGTTTGCAGCCCGTCGCCGTGACGAGCCGTTCGGTGCGCTTCCAGCCGAACTGAACCACCTCGACCGGCAACAGAAACACCTTGCCCAGAACGTCGACGAGCTTGCTGTCGTCGACGATGACGACCATCTCCTTGGCCGCGGCTGCGACGATGCGTTCGCGCACGTGGGCGCCACCGCCGCCCTTGATGAGGTTCTTCTGTGGATCGACTTCGTCGGCGCCGTCGATGGCCAGGTCGAGCCGATCGACACTGTCCAGATCGAGCAGCGGAATGCCAGCCGCGGCCGCCGCTTCGGCAGTTGCCTTGCTCGTCGCGACGCCGCTGACTTCGAGTTGCTGCGTGCGCATGCGCTCGGCGAGTCGTTCGATCACGTGCAAGAAGGTCGACCCGCTGCCGAGTCCGATCTTCATGCCCTTTTGAACGAGGTCCGCCGCGGCATGGGCTGCCGCCCGCTTGGCGAGCTTGGAGTCGGTCATCGCGGTCAGGGTAGCGATCGGCGACCGAGGAGGCAGCAGCAAACCTCGCTAGCTGCGCACGGACTGCAGATCCTTGGTCCGCAGCATCTCGATGAGCGGGTCGCTCAGTTTCGGGTGTCACGATGGGGGGTGACATCGCGGGGTTGAGGTTGCCGCTGTCCGGCGAGACGCCGGCGGGCGAGTAGCCGACCAGGTGCGCCGAGCCAAACGGGCTGCTCGCGTTGCTGTCGATGTTCTGCCAGACGATGGTGACCGCACCCGTGGTCAGATTGAACTGGAACTGCAGCGTGCTCGGGTTGACGACTTCGGGGTTGGCGTAGGCCACGACGTTTGCGTCTTCGCATCAGTGTTCCGTCGCAGCTCGTGGCTACGCTCTCGCGCGATGTCGACGGCTGGCGCATGAACGAACAACCGCGGCTGCCCCACCGTGTGCAGATCGGCTATGCCTCCGCTGACATCGGACTCAACACGGTCGAGACCGCGCTGCGCATCTACCTGCTCATTTACTACACGGACGAAGTCGGTCTGCAGTCGGGCCTCGCCGGCCTCGCAGTGGGATTGGGTCTCGTTTGGGACGCCGTGACGGATCCGCTGATGGGCACTATCAGCGACCGCACGCGCGATCGTTTCGGCGGCCGCCGCGGCTATCTGCCCTTGGGTGGCGTGTTGCTGGCTCTCGGTGTCTGGGCTGTGTTCTGGCCGCCGATGCTCGATGGTCAGGCGGCGAAGTTCCTCTGGCTCCTGCTCAGCTTCTGCGCGCTCAACACCGGCATGACGGTGCTCAGCGTGCCGTTCATGGCGATGGCCGGGGAGATGACCGAGAACCCACACGAGCGCGCGGTGCTGTTCGGCTGGCGCTTCGCGTTCGCAAACGTTGGCGCCATGCTCGCTGCGGCCTTGCCCGCGCTGTTCTTGCTCGATGGGCAGCGCAACACCGCGGCGATGCATCCTGTCAGCCTCATCGCGGCGGGTCTCGTCGTCGGCACAGCACTCTGCAGTTGGCGGGCGACCCGCGACGTGCGCTTCTTGCAGCCGCCGTTGGTGCGCGAGTCCTTCGGAGAAGCGTTCCGAGCGCCGCTGCGCAATGCCGCCTTTCGCCCGTTGCTGCTCGCCTACGTCACAGCCACGATTGGCATCGGCATCAATGCCGCGACCGCGCTGTTCTACTACCGGTACCGCTTGGCACTCACGGAGAGCCAGACCCAAGTGCTGCTCGTCGTCTTCGTCGGCGTCTTCACGCTGTCGATCCTTGGCTGGGTGCGAGTTGCGCGCACCTTTGGCAAGCGGTTGCCCATGGTGTTCGGCGCGTCGGTGCTCGGGCTCGGCACGAGTGCGCTCTACCTGTCGCTGCCGTCCGGCAGCTTCACTGCGGTGCTCGTGTTCGGCGGCATCGGGCTCGGCTGGCTGGTCGGCTGTATCGTCTTGATCGATGCGATGCTGACCGACGTGCTCGACCACGACTTCGTGCGAACGCGGCAGTTGCGATCGGGACTGTTCTTCGGGGTCTGGCGCTTTGCTTCGAAGCTCGCACGCGCGGGTGCGATTGCGATTGCCGGGATCGTGCTGCAGATCCAAGGTTTTGTGCCGCAGCGGGATGTGCAACCGCCAGCCGTCGAAACCGCGCTCATGTGGCTGTTCGGCCCAGGCGTCGGCGGCTTCTTCCTGCTCGCGGCATGGATCCTGTGGCGCTACCGCTTCGACGAATCGAAGCAGGCGCAAGTGCAGCGCATTCTCGCGCGCCGGCGCGTGGCGCCGCACGGCACGAGCCCTTAGGCTGCTCGCCCGATCCCTCGACCGCCGCACCCCTGCCCGTCGTCATCCATGCGACACCTGCTCCTCCTTGCCGCCTCGCTCGCGGCGCTGGCGCTGCCAGCGCAGTCGCCGCTCGGTCTGCCCTTGACTTCTAACAACGGTCTCGGCATCGGTTCTCAGATCTTCTTCGACGTGAACGTGACGCATGGCAACGGCATCACGATCACCGCCTTGGATGTCAACACGGGCACAAGCCCCATTGGCACGATGGGCAGCGTCGAGGTGTATGCGGGTCCGGCGAGTCATGTCGGCAATGAGCAGCAGGTCGCTGGTTGGATGCTGGTCGCGAGTGGAGTCGTGGTCGCTGCGGGCAATGACCAGCCGTCGCGCGTGTGCCTCGGCAGCGGCTTCTTCCTGCCCGCGGGCAGCGCGGGTCTGGCGGTGCGCCACGTCGGTGTTTCGATGCGCTACACCGATGGCACTGGTGTCAATCAGACCGCAACGACGGCGGAAGTGAGTCTGTCGGCTGGCGCCAGTCAGGGCACGCCGTTCTCGTCGTCGGCGATTGCGCCGCGCGTCTTCAACGGCAACGTGCACTACCACACGGGCAGCGCATCCGGCGGCCCCTGCGCCAGCAAGGCTGTCTACGGCACCGGCTGCTACGAAGGCACGACGACGTTCTTCGAGCAGTTCGCGAGCCTGCAAGCCTTCGACTTCGCTGGTGGGGTGGCCGCGACGCGGGTTCTCACGGCGAGCCCCGTCGGGGCCGCTGGGTACTCGGTCCAAGCGGGCACATCCGCCTGGCGCACGCCCGTGGGGCCCAAGGTACTCGCCAACGGAGTGCTTGGGGCGATGGGCGACGACAGCATGAGTCAGCCCTTGGTCTTGCCGTTTGCGTTCGCATTCCCCGGCGGCAGCACGACCGTCGTGCATGCGTCCGCCAACGGCTATGTGGTGCTGAGTCCCACCCTGGCCTCGACGAGCGACTTCACGCCGACGCCGGGCGAACTCGTGTCGCAGCAGCCCCGCTTGTGCCCGCTGTGGATGGACCTGCACCCCGGCATCAATCTGTCGAGCAATGCACAGAGTGGCGTCTACTACAATGTCGAGCCAAGCAATCAGACCGTGTACATCACGTGGCTCGATTGCGCCGATCGACGCGGGGGCGTGCCCCCGGCCTCTGCGACAAGCGTCAACGTGCAATGTGCATTGCACGTCAGCGGTGCGTTCGAGTTTTGTTATGGAGTGATGCTCCCTTTCGCAACCGGCAGTGGTGCGCTGCTCACAGGCTCGAGTCGCGGCAATGTCGGCAGCGGCAACGTCGGCAGCGGCAATGCCGGCAATCCGGGATCGGTCGATCTCTCGGCGGTGCTGCCGTTCGTCACTGCCGGTCCCGACAGTCGGGCATTGGCGTTGGACTCGAACGTGCCGCGACTGGGCGCCACGTGGACCTTCACGACGCGTCATGTGCCCAACCTCGCACCGCTCGGGATCCTGCTGGTCGGCAGCTATCAGGTTCCCGGTGTGGATTTGGGCGTGTTCGGCGCCCCGGGCTGCCGCGCCTACACCGATGCCAACCTCACGACGGCGAGCTTTGCGGTGGCACCGTCGACGGGCACGGGCACATTGTACCTGCCAATCCCCAATGTCGCGTCGCTGATCGGTGTCACGTGGACTACGCAGTCGGCGGCGCTCTCGCTGGCCAACGCACTCAGA
Source organism: Planctomycetota bacterium (assembly GCA_039921435.1). Taxonomy (GTDB): domain Bacteria; phylum Planctomycetota; class UBA1135; order UBA1135; family UBA2386; genus DASVAL01. Next base: position 8,802 of record JBDSBS010000360.1, read on the forward strand.
TTGGTCACGTCGAACGGTCTGACGGGGACGATCGGGAACTGATCCCGCAATGCGGGCGCCGAGGTCGGCGGCCCAGCGTTCCCGACCGTCGCCGTCCTTGTCCAGTCTCTCCGTGCGGCACGAGCATCAGCGAAGCATGCCGCCGATCGGCGCGGCGGCATGCAGCGGCGGTCCGGTCCAGGCGGCGGCATGGATCCACAGGCTCGCGAATCGCAGTGCGGGGGCGTTCGGGATCGTCGTCTGGAAGGTCCCGAGGCCGCTCGGATCGCTGACGAGGAAGCCTAGGAACGGTGCACCGATCGGCACCCAGGTTGGCTCCACCGTAGCCATCGGCGGCAGCACGAAGAGGTGGTCGCTGAAGAACAGCAGCAGCAGCGTGTTCGCGGTCGTCTGGTAGTCGATGCGGTACGGAGTGCCGAGGCGCGCACCCACGGTCGGGCCCGCGAGCCCGAGGGCCGTGTCCGCCTGCGTTGGCCCGACGATCGCGCTGCCCGACTGCATGGTGCCGACGCCGGGAATCGTGGTGACGCGCGTCAGCAGCACTGGCACCGTGCCGTTGTTGCGCAGCGCGTCACCACCGGACAGGCAGCCCGGGTAACTGCCGCCGCGGATCGTGCAGTCGACGAGCCATGTGCCGATGCCGGAGAACACCTGCAGGCCGTGGCCGTTCGGATAAAAGCAACCGAGCGACGCACTGGCGCCGCCGGTCACCGCGCAGCGCACGAGATGCAGCGACGAATTGGTCGCCTGCACGCCGTCGCCGGCACCGACGCCACCGTCCCCGAGCAGCTTGCCGCCGACGAACTCGCAGTCGACGGCGGCGACGAAGCTCTGCTCGACCGACATGCCGACGCACGGCAGCGAACCGCCATTCACCGTGAACGGGGGGTGAGCGATGTAGCCCATGCAGCGACAGGTCCGCAGCCAGACCCGACTGTTGCTGATGCGCAGGCCTTGGTAGGCGCCAAAGATCCCGATGAACGGTGCTTCGAACGAGCAGTCCTCGAAGGCGACGCTGCCACCGAGCACCCTGGTTTCCATGGGCGCGAAGGGGTTGAGGTTGACGAACTGCAAGCCGACCACCTTCGCCATCGCACCGCTCGGCACCACGAACTCGGTGGGCGCATAGCTGAGGACCGCTAGCGAACTGACCAGCACCTGTGCCCCAAGCCGCGCGACGATGCTCACGCCCTTGTTGCAGACGAAGGGGGGGTAGGTGCCAGAATCGACTTCGATGATGTCGCCAGGTTGGGCCGAGGCGATGGCCGTGCCGATCTGCGCATAGCCGAACGGAACCTGCAGCACGGCCTGCCCGGTCAGCGGCACGGCAGCAAGCAGAAGAGCACAGAAGAGGTGGCTGGTTTGCATGGCTCGTAGCACTTCCGCGAATGCCGCGGTGAACGGCGACCGTGGCCCGATCGTATCTGGCGGGCTCCCACCGCGCTCGATTGCGTGCGCATGAACCGCCAGCAGCCCGGAGTTCGCTGTCTCGTAGAGGCATCCGTGTGCCGGCGGTCGTCTGGCCTGATGGGCTGTAGCCGTCAGCGGCGGCCGGAACCGGGCGCGCGTTTGCCGGCGGCCTTCGCCTTGCGCGCTCGCGGCGCGGTTTTCGTGGTCGCCGGCGCGCCATCGAGTTGCGCCAGCAGCTTCTTCGGCGCCTGCGCGCGGTAGCTCTCGTCGAGCCAGCTCTCGACTTGTGCGACCGGCGGTGCACCATGCTCGAACGACAGCGACACCCAGCCGCTCTTGCCGAGGCCGTACGCAGTCGGTTCGCTGCCCGGCAGCGACAACGCGATCGAGCACGACAGCGGCAGCTTCAGCGAGACGCCGCCCGCGTCGTCGTCGTCGGGGTCCGGCGCGCTGAGGTAGGCCAACGTCTTGTCGTTCACCGCCAGATCGAGGTGACCTGGCCAGGGGCTCTTCAGGTGCGCGCCCGGGTACTTGCGCAGTCCGAGCTGGCGGAGGTGCTCGATCAGAGCGGCGGTGGGGGATGACTTGCGCCCGGTCGCCATGGAATCACGGGAGTGTAGCTGCCTGGAGGCCTCGCGCGGACAGTTGCATCCGACGTGCGCTTCCTCGGCATCGTCGAGCGGTTGCGGCGAAAGCAGAAGAAGCAGTAGCCACGAGGGGTCTGTTGACGCGCGCCGGCCGCAACCGCGTCACGTCGAACGGCGCGCTCTGGACGATCGACTACCCGGCGTCACTGCTCGTCGTCGTCGTCGTCGTCGCCGGGCGCACACGGCAAACCGCCGCGCGAACGCACGCCAGCATCCTTGGCGTGCACGTAGGTCGGGTCGCCGCGGCGATCGCGCCGGGCCCCACGCCCCTGAGCACCATCGCGCCGCGCCTGCAGCGCGACCTTCGGTGGATTGCTCGGGATCAGGCACAACGGACCGTCGCCAATCAGGTCCTTCCTGCCGGCTTCGAGCAGTGCCTTGTGCACGACGAACCAGTTCTCGGGCTTGAAGTACTGCATCAGTGCGCGCTGCACTTCGCGGTCCTTGAGCTTGCGAACGGTCTCGACGGGCAACATCGTCATCGGGTCGAGACCGGTCCAGTACATGCACGTCGCGATGTCCATCGGTGCGGGAATGAAGTCCTGCACCTGGCGCGGCCGGTAGCCGCGCTGCTTCAGGAACAACGCCAGCTCGATCATCTCGTGCACGCCGGAGCCCGGGTGCGAGGCGATGAAGTAGGGGATCAGGTACTGTTCTTTGCCGGCGCGCGCGCTGGCGGCCGCGAACTTCTCGGCGAACTCGTCGAACGTGTGCGTCGCCGGCTTCTTCATCAAGCCCAGCACCTTCTCACTCGTGTGCTCGGGCGCGACCTTGAGCTGGCCGCCGACGTGGTGCTGTGCCATCTGCTCCAGGTAGTCGTCGTCGAGGCGGGCAAGGTCCATGCGAATGCCACTGGCCACCCTCACCGTCTTGACGCCCGGCACCTC
>JBDSBS010000361.1:0-3595 GCA_039921435.1 Planctomycetota bacterium
GACTGGCCCGGGCGATGGCACGGCGCGCACGACGTGTAGACGATCGGTGCCACGTCGCGCGCGAAGGTCGGCGGCGTTCCTGCACCGGGCGCTTCGCCGCAGGCGACAGCCAGTAGCAGGCAGCTCATGTGCAGTCGTCGCACTCGCATCGCAACCTGCTCAGTGGCCACCGAACACCAGGAAGCTCGACAAGAGATTGCGGCTGACTTCGATCAATCCGGGCTCGTGCCGCAACGAGACGCCCAGTGCAGATGCCAGCGGCTGGAGGGCCACGAGAAGTTCTCGGCGTCGCACCACGATCGCGGCGGGCACACCCTGCCTCGCACACAGCCTCAACACGATGGCAAGCAAGTCCGCGGCCACGGTTGCCAGACGCCCGACGTCGGCGCCCAGGAGCATGCCACTGCCCAAATCGAGGGCCATCAAGTGTGTCGAGAAGAACGGGCGGCCCGCAGCCTCCGATCCATCGATGACACTCGGGCCGCAGAACCAATCCAGGAACCAGTGTTCGCTGCTCGAGGCGCTGTTACTGCGAAGCCGAGCCACCTCGACCTGGTCGAACGGTAGTGTCGCGACCGGCACTTCAATCACCGCGGGCAGAACCTCTTGGCGGCGATCGCCGTCCGCAAACGGGGGCGCGGTCACCCAGGCTCGTCCCGGGACTGGACAGACTCCACCGTCGCCATCGTCGAAGGCCCAGGGCACGAACGCGGCAACACCGCACAGTGCGTTGGCGATCCGCTCCAACTGCGTTTCGTTCCAAGGCGGGATGGGGAACAAGCCGGGTTCGTGCACCAACAGTTCGGGCCACGCTCGGGCTCCACGGAACTTACGACCCAGCCTCTTCAGCACCGTCTTCGACGCTGGTGTGGTAGTCGCCGCCGACTCGAAGGTCAACGTGACTGCTCGCTGTGCGATCTGCACGTCGAGTTCGTCAACCGCATCCTGTTCGAGTCGGTGCAGTGTCGCATAGCCCTCGTCGCCTTGGTACATGGCGATTCCAAAGACTTCGCCGGCGTGGCCCATGACTGTGCACCAATCGACTTCTCTGCTGACCGGATCGTGCACCCCCAGCACGGCGTCCGGGGCTATGTGCCCCCACGGCTCGAGTTCGAGAACGCCAACAGCGACGTCGAGCACGTGGTGCCACGCAGCAGCGAGCGCCGGGTCGAGTGCTTGTTCTTGGGTGCGTTTCGTCGCCATGCAACCGTGCGTACCCCACGGCGCGGGTCGACATCAAGCTTCGTCGGCTGCAAGTGGCTACTCACGACGCGCCGCAGTCCTCACGGCAGCATCGTTGCGCGAAGCTGTGACCTGCCAGGGGCAGGTCCGGGGTGTTGCCGCTATCCTCTTCGCCCTTCTCGAACGGACCAGCCATTGACCGACCTGCACAGCCACCTGCGCTACCGCCTGCTCGCCGCCCTCGCCGACCTCGGCCTGAACGTCACCGCTGCCGAAGCTCTGATCCGCCTCGATCCACCCAAGAACCGCGACCACGGCGATGTGGCGCTCGGCGCGTTCCAGTTGGCCAAGCTCGCCGGCAAGGCGCCGCCTGCTCTGGCTGTCGAGCTCGCTGCGAAGGTCACGCCCGACGTGATGATCGAATCGGCGACGGCGGCCGGCCCGTTCGTGAACTTCCGCTTCCACCGCGCGGCGCTGGCGCGCGAAGTGCTCGGCTCGATCCAGTGCGATGCGGTGCCCTACGGCAAGACGCGCGGCACCGGGCAGACGATCTGCATCGACTTCAGCTCGCCAAACATTGCCAAGCCGTTCCACATCGGCCACATGCGCAGCACGGTGATCGGCAACGCCCTGTGCCGCATACACCGCCACCTCGGCGCCACAGTGCACGGCATCAACCACCTCGGTGATTAGGACATGCCGTTCGCCAAGATGATGACTGCCTACATGCGCTGGGGAAACGAGAAGGAACTGCACGAATCGCCGATGCGCTACATGTTCGACCTCTACAAGCGCTACGCCGTCGAGGTGAAGAAGGAACCCGCGCTCGACGAAGAGGCGGCCGCGCACTTCCGCGCACTCGAGAGCGGCGCCAACAACCAAGAACGGCGCATGTGGCAGCTGCTGCGCGACGAGTCGTTGAAGGCGTTCCAGGGGCCGTACGAGCGGCTCGGCGTGACGTTTGACCACATCACGGGCGAGTCGTTCTTCGAGGACAAGATGGAGGCAGCGATGCAGCGCGTCGCGGCCGCCGGCGTGCTCGAGAACAGCGATGGAGCCCAGGTCGTCTGGCTCAAAGAACTCGGCATCAAAGAACCGTGCCTCTTGCGCAAGAGCGACGGCGCGACGCTCTACCACACGCGCGACCTCGCTGCGGTGTTCTACCGCGAGGCGACGTTCCATCCCGATCGCATCCTTTACGTCGTCGGCTCGGAGCAGAAGCTGCACTTCGACCAGCTCAAAGGTGTGCTCACGCGCATGAAGGAAGAGGTCGCCAAGGCGGTCGAGCACGTTCCGTTTGGCCTGGTGCTCAGCAAGACCGAAGACGGCAAGTGGGAGAAGTTCGCCTCGCGCGCGGGCAACGCGGTGTTTCTCGACGAGATCCTCGACGAAGCGGTCGCCAAGGTGCGCGAGATCATCCGCGAGAAGAACCCGGAGCTGCCCGATGCCGATCAGGTCGCCGAACAAGTCGGCGTTTCGGCGATCATCTTCAACGACCTCAAGAACTCGCGCATCAAGGACGTCAAGTTCGACTGGGAGTCGATGCTGAACTTCGACGGCGAGACGGGGCCCTACGTGCAGTTTGCGTGCGCGCGGTTGAGCTCGATCCTGCGCAAGGTCGAGGCGCCCGTGCCCGCGATCGACCAGGTCGACTTCTCGCTGCTCGCCGATGCGGAGCGCGTGTTGCTCGTGATGATGGACTTTGGTACCGCGGTGCAGCGCGCGGCCGAACAGAGCGAACCGAGTGCGGTGACTGCGCACACGATCGCGCTCGCAGGCGAGATCCACAGCTACCTGCGCGACCACTATGTCGTCGGGGCGGATCCTTCGGTCAGGGATGCGCGGCTGGTGCTCGTGGACGCGGCGCGGCGGCTGTTGACGACGGGGCTGGGACTGCTTGGGGTGGCGGCTCCGGAGCGCATGTAGTGCCGTCAAATCCGCCTAGCGATAGACGCCTTATGTAGACCCATGCGGCTCGGGCCGCGTTCAGCGCGCACTGAGAGCGCGCAGCGCGAGCGCCGTCGCGAGCAGCGGATCGTCTTCCTTCATCGCGGTCACCATCTCGCTGCGGAAGCTGCCGTCTTTGGCTTGGCGCGCAGTGAGCATCGCGGTGAGCGCTGCGCGAGCTGGCGGGTCGGCCTCGGCGAGCACCATCGCGTGGTAGAAGCGCAGCGCGTCGTGCCACGGCTCGCTGGGGTTGTCGTCGATGCCCGCCGATGCGGGCAGCGCTTGCGTTCTTCGCGAGCCACGCCTTCGCCGCAGTGACGCGCGCATCGCCCTCGCCAAGGCCGAGCGCTCGCAGCGCGAGCAGCCCGCCCGCAGTCGCCGTCGCGTAGGCGCGGAAGTGGCCCTCGGCATCGCGGCCGGCCTTGTTGGCGGCATCGACGACGGGCGAAAAGTAGAACCCGCCATC
>JBDSBS010000362.1:0-3653 GCA_039921435.1 Planctomycetota bacterium
CCGGCGGCGCTGCTCGGCCGGCTCGTCGTCGTGCCGTATTACCCGCTCTCCGACGAGATGATGGGCAACATCGTCCGCCTGCAGCTCGGCAGGATCAAGAAGCGCGTCGCCGCCAACCACGGCATCCCGTTCGAGTACGGCGACGACGTCGTCAAGCTCATCGTTTCCCGCTGCACCGAGGCCGAGTCGGGCGGGCGCGTCGTCGACGCGATTCTGACCAACACCGTGCTGCCGCGCATTTCGCTCGAGTACCTGCAACGGCTCAGCAACGGCGAAGCGTTGAAGGCGGTCCGCCTCGCGGCCAAGGGCGGCGAGTTCGAGTACGGCTTCGACTGAGCGGACAAGCGATGGCCGGCTATCGACTCCCCGGGCCGCTCTGCGGCGAGCCGCAGCCCTGGTCGCTGCTCGACGGCACGCTGGCGCTCTGGCGCTTTCCGTCGCCGGGCCCGGTCTGCGTCGCCTCGTCGATCTTTCGCGCCAGCGCGCCGCTCGCGGTCGATCCCGGCTCGGACGTGAGCTTCCTGTTCAACTCGTGCCTCAACCCTGCCACCGGCATTGGCGAGGAGGCCTACGAGGCCGCCGCAAAGCGGCTCGGCGTCGACGTCGCAACGATCAAGGCCGTCGCCGACGTCGAAACGTCGGGTGCTGCCTTCGACGCGCTCGGCCGGCCGCGAATCCTGTTCGAGCGCCACTATTTCCATCGCCTGACGTCGGGCCGCTTCGACCTGACGCACTCGCGCGTGTCGGCCAAGTCTGCGGGCGGCTACGGCAAGTTCTCGGCCCAGTATGGCAAGCTCGAGGAAGCGTATGCGCTCGACGCCGACGCGGCGTTGCGCTCGGCATCGTGGGGGCGCTTCCAGATCATGGGCAACAACTTCATCGCCGCGGGTTTCTCTTCGTCGCCGGAGTTCGTCAAGGCGATGGCCCGCTCCGAGGAGGAGCACCTTCGCGCCTTCGTCAGTTTCGTCCGCAACGGCAGTTCGATGGCCGAGGCCTTGCGTCGGCAGAACTGGGCGGCCTTCGCGAAGGCCTACAACGGGCCGGGCTACGCCAAGAACCAGTACGACACGAAGCTCGCCGCGGCCTACGCGCGGTTCGCGGCCGCTGCGCCCGCCGCCAACGCGGCCAAGGCGACGGCCAGGCCCGCGCCGGGAAGGAAGTGATGCGCCGGCTCGTTGCCATCTCAACGCTGCTGCTCTCGGCGAACTCCCTGGGCGACGAGGCGCCCGCGGCGGCAGCCGGCCTGTGCGCGGCGAAGGAGACGACGTACTTCCAGTGCACTGCCGGCAAAGGGCGCTCGATCAACCTGTGCGGCGCGCCCGGCGGCGGGGTGCAGTACCGATTCGGGCGCCACAGGACCGTCGAGCTCGCCTTCCCCGAGAACGCCCGGGAGGGCGGGCGGCAGCTTTACTACGCCCAATACTTTCGCGCCCGCACCGATCGCCAGGAGATCCGGTTCGAGAACCATGGCGTCGGCTACGTGCTCTTCGACTACCGGGAAGGCTCGCAGCACGAGGCCGGCGTCCGCGTCACCGGCGCCGACGGCAAGGAACGCGACGTCGTCTGCACGGGGCCGGTGCGCAGCAAGCTGTCGGCGTTGCGGGGGGTGCTGCCGTGTGACGCCGAGAGCGCGCTCAACGGCGGCCGTTGCCCATGACCGGCATGCTTCTCCTCGCGCCGTATTTTCTTGCGGTCGGTCGGCAGGCCGCCGATGACTTTGGTCGCTTTACGGTTGCGGGCCGAGGCCGAAGCATCCGCGTTGCTGCCGCCCAAGGGTGAACGCATGCCGCCGCCCATCACGCTCAAATCACCCCTGCCCGCCGCCGACTTGCTGTTCGAGTCGATGACGGCGTCGGCCGGCCTGAGTTCGCTCGGTGAAACCCAGCTCAACCTGCTGAGCACCAAGCCCGACCTGAAGCCGGAAGACCTGCTCGGCAAGGCGGTGACGGTGACGGTGCAGCTGCGCGACGACGCCAAGCGGCATTTCAACGGCTTCGTTTCCCGCTTCGGGTCGGGGGTGCATCGCGGCCGTTTCTACGCCTACCAGGCGACCGTCAACCCCTGGCTCTGGTTCCTGACGCGAACGTCCGATTGCCGCATCTTCCAGAACGAGACCGTCCCCGACATCGTCAAGAAGGTGTTCGAGGACCACGGCATCGCCAAGTTCGAGTTCAAGCTGTTCCGCACCTATCACAAGTGGGTGCATTGCGTTCAGTACCGGGAGAGCGACTACAACTTCGTCGCGCGCCTGCTGGAGCACGAGGGGATCTACTGGTACTTCGAGCACGGCGACGGCGAGCACAAGATGGTGCTCGTCGATTCGCAGAGCGCGCACGACGCCGCCAAATCGTGCGAGTCGCTGCCCTACGTCGAGCATGGCGCCGAGACCGCGCCCGACACCGACTGCATTTCCGACTGGCGCTTCAGCCGCGAGGTTCGCTCCGGCAAGGTGGCGATGACAAGCTACGACTTCGAACGGCCCTCGACCGACCTCAAGGTCGACGCGACCAAGGACCGCGGCTACACGCTGTCGGACTACGAGGTGTTCGACTTCCAGGGCGACTACCTCCAGAAGAGCGACGGCAAGCAGTCGGCCGAGGACCGCATGGACGAGCTGCAGACCTTGTTCCAGGCGTTGCAGGGCTCGTCGAACGCGCAAGGCATCGAGGTGGGCAGGCTGCTCAAGCTCGCCAAGCATCCTCGCGCCGACCAGAATGCCCAGTACCTGATTACCTCGCTGCACGTCAGCGCCCACGTCGACGCCTACGAGTCGGGCAATGCGGCGGGTGCGTTCCGCTGCGACTTCTCGGCGATCCCTGCGGGTCAGCAGTTCCGGCCGACGCGCCGCACGCCCACGCCGTTCGTGCAGGGGCCGCAGACGGCAGTCGTCGTCGGCCCTGCGGGTGAAGAGCTCTTCACCGACAAGTACGGTCGCGTCAAGCTTCATTTCCACTGGGACCGCTACAGCAAGAAGGACGAGAAGAGCTCGTGCTGGGTGCGCGTGTCGCATCCGTGGGCGGGCAAGAACTTCGGCGCGATGCACGTGCCGCGCATCGGGCAGGAGGTCGTGGTCGATTTTCTCGAAGGGGATCCCGATCAGCCGCTCATCACCGGTCGCATCTACAACGCGGAACAGATGCCGCCCTGGGACCTGCCCGCGAACGCGACGCAGAGCGGGATCCTGTCGCGGTCGAGCAAGGGCGGCGGGTATGGCAATGCCAACGCGATCCGTTTCGAGGACAAGAAGGGATCGGAGCAGGTCTGGCTCCACGCCGAGAAGAACCAGGACATCGAGGTCGAGAACGACGAGACGCACTGGGTCGGGCATGACCGCAGGAAGACGATCGATCACGACGAGACGACGCTGGTCAAGCATGACCGGACGGAGACGGTCGACAACAACGAGACGATCACGGTCCATGGCATGCGAACGGAGACCGTCGACAAGAACGAGACGATCACGATCCATCAGAACCGCACCGAGACGGTTGACTTGAACGAGACGATCACGATCGGCGTCAACCGGAGCGAGAACGTCGGCGCGAATGAGACGATCTCGATTGGCGCGAGCCGGACGATCAGCGTCGGGGCGAGCGAGACCGCGACCGTGGCGTTGCAGCGGACGCACGCGGTCGGCGTGAACGAGACGATCG
>JBDSBS010000363.1:0-3811 GCA_039921435.1 Planctomycetota bacterium
CGTCGCACAATCGCCAGCGCTCATCGAAGGTCTCGACAGCGATCGCCGCGAGGTGCGCTACATGTGCCATGAGGCCTTGAAGACCGCCACGGGTCACGACTTCGGCTACGACCACCTCAACCAGAACGGCAACGATCTGCGGCTGTCGGTGCTGCGGTGGCGGCAGTGGTGGAGCGACTACTCGGGCGACACGTTCTTTGCGCAGAGCTACCAGCAGAAGAACGGTCTCTCGACGCAGCCGGCCGTGCCAAGTGGGGAGGCGAAGCCCGTGCCATCGCCGAACGCGCCTTCGACCACCTCGCCGAGCTCGCCTTCGACCACATCGCCGAACTCGCCACAGTCGTCGAGCAGTACGGACGCAGCCAAGAAGCCAGACAATGGAGCCAGCAGCAGCGCGAGCACAAAGGCGGTCGAACCGATGCCAGTGCCCGCGCCCTCACCGGTGCAGGCGCCGCGCCCCAACGGCACTGACAACGGCGCAAGCACGCAGCCGATCCAAGCTGCGCCTGTGCAAGCGCCACCCGCGGCCCCGACGCCGCGGCCGAACGGCAGCAAGTAGCCCCCCCGGCCAATGGCCGCCTGCCGCGCGAGGTCGCGGCACCGCTGGGCGAAGGCGGGATGCCGCGCCCCTCGCTCGAGAGCCGTGCGAGCGCCGCCTGTATGGGCGGTTCCCTCTTGCGACGAAGGCGCTAGACTGGGGCGACCCCTCTCCCTCTGGCTCAGCCTAGTCCCTGCGAGAATCGCATGCGTCGAACCCAGTCCGGCTTCACCCTGATCGAATTGCTCATCGTCATCAGCATCATCGGCCTGCTCGCTGCCGTGTTGTTGCCCAACATCCTTGGCGCCCAGGAAGCGGCCAACGCCGAGGCCGACCGCGCGCAGCTGCGGCGCCACTTCGAGTGGTTCACGACTTACCAGGGCAAGCACCGCCAGCAGCTGCCCAACGACGGTGGGCACAAGTTCGTGCTCGCGACCTGGACCTCGGGGGTCGTCGACCACACCGAGGAGAACTTCGACAAGTACTTCACGCCAGGCCTGCGCGAGAACGATCCCGATTGGTCGGAGAAGCGCAAGGAGGTCCAGAACGGCGTCGACCCGTGGCCGGACCTCAAGAGCACTACCTCGCGCGACACCCACTATGCGGGTCGCGCCCGCGACCACATGCTGACTCGCACGCAAGGTGCCGACGAAGCGTGGATGGCCAACGACAACGAGGGCGGCGTCTGGTGCCTGCGCGACGGTACCGTCAACGTGTTGTTCAACGGTGGCACGATCCGCCCCTACAGCTACCAGGACCTGGCCGCGCGCTACAGCCTCGGCAAGTTCGACAAGAACGTGCCGATCGAGACCTGGGGACCGAACTCGCCGATCCCCGAGTGCCGCAAGCTCGATCAGTGATACCACCGCCGCTGGGCGTTGCCACATCGCGCGAGTGAAGCTGTTGGCGCCCGCACGCGGCAGCGAGATTTGGGATACCACCGCCGCTGGGCGTTGCGACACCACGCAAGTGACGCGGCCGGCGCCCGCACGCGGCGGCGAGACTTGGAATCCCACCGCCGCTGGGCGACGGCAATGCGGCGTTGCGCGGTCTTCAGCCTAGAAGAAGCCCATCACGGGCACCGCGTAGGACACAGTGCCCGTCGCCGCCGCCACGTTGGTGCTGTTGATGATGCGGCTCGTCGGGATCGGTTGTGGGCCCGGTGGGGGAGTGATCAGCGTCGTTGCATCGCCGAACGCCATGTCGACCGTGCCGAGATCGATGGACCCGGCCTGGAACCAGAGTCGGTAACCGGGCGGCAGAGTCGGCAGCGCTGTCAGGCTGCCGTCGTAGTTGCCCTGCGCGTTCATGGTGCCAGGCAGCGCGAACCACACTTCGGACGAGCTCCAGAACGGACAATCGGGCCGGCTTGGCCAAGGGGCACCAGCCAGCGAGTTGCCGATGGTGACGAAGCCGCGCGTCAAGCCGTTGCCGCTGTCGTGCACGCCGTTTCGGATCGAGATGTCGAGCTGCATGCCCGTCGTGCGCCACCACAAGGTCATCGACGCGTAGCACTCGACGGTCTGACCCGGCGCCGGGCAGCCCAGCCCGGTGCGGAAGCCAGGCTGTTCGGCTTGTCCATTGGTGTAGTTCTCGTGGCTGTCGAGGTAGACGCTGAGGTTCTGGTTGGTGCCCGAAGCGGATTGGTTGCCGAAGACCTCGACGTCGACGCACAGTGTTCCCCCCGATGGTGGCACCAGGAACGGCACCTGGTAGGGCACCACGAGTTCGAAGGTCGCCGCCGGATCGATGGTGGGGCGGTGGGTTGCGGGGAAGGCGAGGAACGTGCGCGGCAGCACCAGGACCGGGTTGCTGCCGGCGTTGTTGGCGAACGTCGTCGACGCCTGGGTGGGCAACTTGGGCGACATCGACAGGCGGACCTGCAGGTCGCTGCTGAACGGGTCGACGAGATCGCGCACCAGCACCGCGTCGCGGCGGTAGGCATGTCCGCTGAGCAACGTTCCGCCGGGCACATCGCTGTGCAGGGTTTGCATGCGCGTGCTCGCGCGGCCAAGTGGGAAGTGGGTGTACGAACTGCCTTCGAGCGTCGTGCGATCACTCGGCGACACGGCGAGCATCGCCTGAGCGGTCGCCGCAGCACCCAGCAAGGGGAGCAGTAGCGGCAGCAGCAGCGGCCGCAGGAATGGAATGGGAGACTGGAAGTACTGTTGCATGTTGGATTCTCCCCGACACCAGCCGGCCCTTCCGGTGGTGCGGTGAGGTAGTGGCTCGGGAGACCCAACTTCCGCCAGAAAATGTGCGCGAGTCGTTGCACAGGCTCGCCGCGGCTGGCTAGCATCCGCGCCCCTCGTCGGCTCCCACATTTGCAGTGGGGATGGACAAACCCACCCGATCTAACCAACAACGGCCCCAAGCAACCCCTCGGGTTTTGGGTGCCGGCATGACGTTGGCGGTCGTGGTCGGCATGTTCGCTTACGGCGGGCTGTGGTTGGACGACCGACTGGGCAGCAGGCCGTGGTTCCTGCTGCTGGGCGTCTTGCTCGGCATCGTCGGCGGCATTCTCCATCTCCTCCGCATGCTGGCACCGGAACTGTTGCCCTTCGCACGCCGGCGAAAGAACCTCCCTCCGCATCGATGACATCCTGGCTCCTGCAACCGGCGCACGACTTGGCAAGGCCCGCATCGTTCGCAACCGCGCGTGAAGTCACGATCGCGTTCGCGCTCGGCACCGCCGCCGTAGCCGGGTGTCAGGCGCTGGCCTGGGCCACGGGTCTCGTTCCCGCCGATTCGAATGGCTTCGCGATGGGTGGGGCTGGCCTCGCGATCGTGGCCGCCGCGTCTGGCGCGATCGGCCTGGGCGTTCGCAAGCTTCGCACACCGAGCCAAGCGGCGACTCCGAGCCACGCGGCCGCCGTCGAGGCAATGCGATTCCAGTCGTTGCTCGCACTTGCAGTCGTCGCCAAACTCGCCGTGCTCGTGGTCTCTGTGCTCGTGCTGCGAGGCCGCGGTGCGAAATTCGAGGACATTGCGGCGTTTGCCATCACGTTCGCGGCAGCGGCCCTGATCTTTCAGGCGTCGACTGCGGGATACCTGATGGCAGTCGTTTCGCGCCGGAGCCGGAGCCGAAGCCGCGGCTGGTTCTCGGCCAGGCCTTCCGACCCCACCAAGAACTGACCATGCTCCGGAAGCTGCTACTGCTCACCGCCTGGCTCTGCCTGCTTGCTTGCGCTGATGCGACGCTGCGGGCTCAGGACCACCCGGCTGCTCAGAACCCGGCTGCTCAGAACCCGGCTGGTCAGAACCCGGTTGCTC
>JBDSBS010000364.1:0-3611 GCA_039921435.1 Planctomycetota bacterium
TGCAGCCGGTCGCAGCCGGCCGGGATCGCGACCACGACTTCGACGCGCTGCCACCCATCGCGTGCCTGCAGTGGCGCGCCGGTTCGGAAGCGGAACGGGAACTGCTCGTTGGCCGCATGGCAATGCGCACGCACAGCGACGAGCGCGCCGCCATCGCTGTGCAGGTGGGCGGCGATCGTCATCGTGCGGCCGGCAAACACCTGCAGCGGCTCCTTGAGCGCCATCACCGCGAAGTCGGGCGCGTCGGCGCCATCACCGCGGACAGCTTCGAACGCCCCGCGACCCGACTGGCTTCGTCCCGTCGCTTGGAAGCCCGCCCCGGCTATGCGCAGGTCCCAGCCGTCTTCGACTTCGCAACCGGCGACGTCGGGCTGCAGCCGATTGCCGGCGACCGCGAGCGGCGACTTCTGGTGCTTCTGACCACCCGCCTCGACATCGCCGCTGCGCTGGCCCTGCCACCAGAAGTAGCCGCCGACGCCTAGCCCGACCACACCGAGCGCCACCAACAGGCCGACCGAGCCGCCGCGGCGCTGCAGGCGGCTGGCATCGAGCCGCCGCATGGTCAGCTCGCCGGCATCGCCTGCACCGGCATCACCTTCGACGCGGAACTTCACGCGCAGGCGACCGATGGTGACGATGTCGCCGGGCGTCAGCACGAGCTCCGTGAGGCGCTTGCCGTCGAGGAACGTTCCGTTCGTCGAGCCGAGGTCGCGCAGCACGTGCCGATCGCCCTCGAGCACGATCTCGGCGTGCACACCAGAAGTTTTTTCGTCAGCGAGAACGAGGTCATTGCCCGGTTTGCGACCGATGCGCAAGGTGCGCTCGGTGACGGGCAGAACATCGCCAGCTCGATCCCCATCGAGGATCTCGAGGACGTGGTTGGCCATGCGGAATAACTGAGGGGTCTCTGCCAGGATCGTTCGACACCTGTCGAACGGCACTGGCCCCGCCGGGGCTCGGCGGAACGATCGGTTGGGGCCGACACGTCGCGTCCGCGGACCGGGGACGATGTGCCGCGTACAGGACCGCACCAAGCTACCGGCCGCGTCTGGCCTCGCAAGCGGTTCGTCGATACTTCGTTCGCAGCAGTCGCCGCCAACCTCGCTACAACGCCGCCATGGCCCAGCGCTACCTGTTGCCCAGCTTGCCGGAGCCCGGCGAAACCGTGTTGCGCGGCGAGCTTGCCCATCACCTGGGCCGGGTCGCGCGCGCCCGACCCGGCGAGACGATCCGGCTCGGTGACGGCCGGGGCAACTCTGCCGCCGCCACCGTGGTAGCGGTCCACAAGGGTGCGGTGCACCTGCAGGTGCAGCTCCCCCACCACGTGCCCCGGCCGGCGGTGGCACTGCACGTCGCGTTCGCGCCGCCGCGTCTGCAGCGCGCCGAATGGTTGTTTGAACACGGCACGGAGGTTGGGATCGACGTCTTCCTGCCGCTGTGGACCGAACGTTCGCGCCCGCATGGCGAACGCCAGGACCGCTGGCAGCGCATCGTGCAGGCCGCCGCGGGCCAGTGCGGCCGCGACTGGTTGCCCGAGGTCTCGCCCGCGCGCGAACTCGCCGAGTTCCTGGCCGATCCAGCGCTGCCTGGACTGCGGCTGGTCGGAGCACTGGGCGGGCCACCCTTGCCGCGCGCCATCGCGCTCGAGGCAACGGCATCCGCTGCGGTTTGGCTCGTCGGCCCCGAAGGCGGCTTTGGCGAGGCCGAACAGCGCGTCATCGAAGCCGCTGGCTTCAGACCGTGCGGACTCGGTCCGCACACGCTCCGTACAGAGACTGCGGCGCTCGTCGGCGCCGCGTGGTTGCGGGTCAGCCTTGCCGACCAGGGCCCACTGCGCTGATGGCAGCGGGCCCGGCGTTCGCGTGACCTACAGGCCCAGCGTCAGGCGAGCGCCGTTCGACGTCAGGAAGCCAAACGGGTTGAAGCCGACCGTCAGCGTCGCCGACTGGCTCGCGAGCACGGTCCCGATCAGACCGCTGCTGCTCGGCACGGCGAACGGCGAGGTGGCGACCGAACCCGGCGTCGCAAACTGCTGCAGCACGTCGAGTGTCTGGTAGAGCTCACAGCCAGGCATCTGCAGGAAGGCGAGGCTGAGACCCGGGTTGATCGGGGTCAGTGACAGGATCTGCAGGCCAAGGAACGTGCCAGCCGGGATGTTCGACGTCGTGAACGTCACGGTGGTGCCCAACACGGGCGAGGTCGCCGTCAATGCCAGACCGAGGCTGTCGGTCGTGCACAGCGAGAACGTCGCGGCCAAGTTGGCCGAGATGTCCATGCTGCCCGGATCGAGGGCACCGCCGCCCGGCGTGTAGCCGACCAGCGCTGCATCCGGCGCCATAGCCTGGTAGAGGAACGTCACGTTGCCGTTCGACTCGAACACGTACTGGAACCGATTCGCTGTGGTCGGTTGGTTGTAGTTCGGCACGTTCCACCACGTGACGCGTACGACGCCCGCGCTCGCGTTGACGTAGACGTTGTTGGTCGCATTGCCGGCCGGATTGAGGTCGCGCCAGCAAGCTGCCCACCGGGTCGCGCCGTTCAGAAATTCGCTCGTCGACGGGGTGTACGAGGTGCCGTTGGTGGCCGCCGAGACGAAGCCATTGGAGCAGATCCACAGCGTGTTGGTCGAGCTACCGGGGTAGGTGAGAGTGAACGGCAGCGCGTAGCTCACTTGCTGGTCATCGCTGAGATTGAGGCTCGAACCAGTCGGCGACACGAAGGCCGCGGTGCCGGCGCCAACCGTATAGACGTTGCCGTTGAGGGTCAGCTTCACCGATTGGTTGGCCAGGTCGAACGCGCCGTTCTCGTAGAACGAGCGTTTGCAGGAGCCGCAGCCCTGACCGACGTACGCGACGTCGGCAGTCGGAACGCCGCTCGGGACCTTGGTCGCGATGCTGACCCACAGGCCGCCAGGGCCCGTGCGGGCTTCGTCGATCTTGGCACTGCCCGTGGACGGCGCCACCGAGCAGTCGAAGCCGAAGTTGTAGATCGTGTTCCAGTTTTGCGGGTTGTTGGCCGGGGCCGTGAAGATGATCTCACTGCCGACCTTGGCGCCGACCCATTGGTTGAGCGGGTTGGCGTCGATGTCGCGGAACGTGAAGTTCGTCGCGGTCGCCGCCGCGTCGACGGGCACGCGGAAGGTGGCAGCGCCGCGGCTGTTGTCCGCGTTGTGCACTGCGTACTCGTAGTGGTGCATGCCAGAGCCCAGCGCCGTGACCTTGCTGGCGACGAAGAACCGGCCGTCATCGGTGCCGTTCTGGCCAACGTTCAATTGCGCGCCGGTCCAGTGCTGCAGGATCGAGCCGTAGACCTGCCCGACCCCGTTGTTGCCGAAGGACCAGGCGCTGCCGCCGTAGCTCGGGTTGAAGCCGCGCGAGGCGAGGTTGTCGCCGCGGTTGACGCCGGCCTCACCCTGGTGGATCAGATGGATGCCGTAGAAGTACGCCGCGCCCGCTGTCAGGAACTCGGACTCCTTGACCGTCACCCGATTCTTGACGTTGTCGAAGCCCGCCGAGTTGAGGCTGCGTACACCGTCGGCCGGCAGTGGATAGCCCGCCTGCGATGGGTCGCCGATGTCGAAGTAGCTGCCGACCGGGTTCCACACGCCGAGC
>JBDSBS010000365.1:0-3865 GCA_039921435.1 Planctomycetota bacterium
TCTCACCGCCGTTCGGATTGACCGGTACGCCGAGCGTGTTGCCGGCGTACGTGTAGAGCGCGCCGTCGAGGCTGCCGGCGACGGCCGGCACGTAGAAGCCGTCCTGGCCGGCGCACGGCGTGCCAGCGGCGCTGGCAGCAAACGACTCGAAGTTAGTTGTGTAACCTTGGGCCGCGAGCGTTGCCGCGAGAGACGAGAGCAAGCACAGAGCTGGGGCGAAGCAATGCATAGTTTCCTCTGGAGGCATGGAAAGGAGATCTCCCGAACCGGCGGTATTGCAGCACGGCGCTGGCGCGCTCGCAATGCCCGGCGACCGATCGACTGGAACGCGTGGGCGATCGAAAACGGTACGGCGGTCAGAGGCCGAGGAACACGTGCGAGCCCGTGCTCAGATCGCCGACGCCCAGCATGGGGCCGGTGGTGCCGAGCAGCAGCGCCTGGGCGGTCAACTCGAGGCCGATCAGGTACGGCTCCGGCGGCAGCGCCAGGGCGTGAGTCCAAGCACCCGTACCAGTCGTCGCGCCGGCGAGAATCACAGATGCCACCGACAGGTCGATGTGCACGGTGCAACCGCCTCCCACCGGAATCTGCAACGGCCCACCGAAGTTGATGGCAAAGAACGTGGGCGCGTTCGGACGGGCGGAGGCGAGGCTGAACTGCATCGTCGTGCCGATGACGGGTGTCGTAGCGGCGAGCACCGGCGGGGTGGCGCTGGCACAGCCGGTGCCGACGACCGCGGCGCCGGCCAGCGGCAACGTCGCGAGGTAGACGCCGCGTCCGTGCGTGACGCACAGCAGCTCGCGATCGTTCTTCCAAATGAGCTGTTCGATACAGACGTTCTCGGGGCCGCCGGCGACCGGCGACCACGAGGCGCCGCCGTCGGTACTGTGGAACAGCCCAAGGTCCGTGGCGACGAACAGCAGATCGTGTAGCACCGGGTGCATCACGATCCAACTCACGGGCAGGTCCGGCAAGGTCCCGCTGCCGGTGCCGTCGATCGTGTGCCACGAGACCCCGTTGTCGAGCGTCTCCCAGACGTTGTCGGGCGTGTAGCCCATGAAGCTCACGAGCACGCGCTGGTGGTTGCTGGGGTCGATCGCGATGCTGCTGATCCAGCGATCGGGCAACTGGCCACCGGCACTGTCGACGAGCGTCCACACAGGCGAGGCCTGTGTGCCGTTGTTCGTGCGATGGATCTCGCCGTCGTTGTGACCGACCCAGATCACATCGGAGTTGCCGACGGCGATCTGCGCGGTCGAGTGGTTGCAGGTGGGGTTGTCCTGGAAGTGCGCCGTCGCTGGCCCGAACGTCGGGCAGAAACGCGGCGCCTTGATCTGCACCCAAGACGGCGGCGTGCCGGTCCTGACGTTGTCGGTGCGCCACATCGCGCGACCGCAGGCGAGCATGCGGTTTTGGTTGTTCGGATCGAGCAGAAAGTACGGGATGAAGTTGAAGCCAGGGTCGCCCGTCGTGGCGCCGGCGATGCCGCTCCAGTTGACGCCGCCGTTGCTGCTGCGCTGCAAGCCCAGGTACTGGTAGCCACCGTAGAAGAAGTTGGGGTTGCTCTGGTCGGCGGCGCAGAAGCCACCATCGCCGCCAATGACGTTGTAGACCCAGGCGTTCGCGTTGCCCGTGAAGCGGCTAGTGCCGTTGTCCTGGGCGCCGGCGACCATGATGCCGGAGCTTGGGTTCATCGCTGCACCGTAGAACTGCGTCACGCCGAGGCCACTGTTGAGCGCACTCCACGAGCCCGTCTGCCAGTCGGGGCGCGTGTGCAGACCGCCGTCGTTGCCCGTGTAGATGCGTTTGTTGGTCGTGCCGTTGAAGCCGGGGTCCTCGACGATGACGTGATGATCGGAGTGCGCGCCGGAAGAAATGTCCGTGCGCGAAGCCCCGGCGTCGGTGCTGCGGTAGATCTGCACGCCGCCGTATACGAGGTTGTTGCCGTCGGTCGGATCGACCCAGAGGCAATTGTTGTAGAGCGAGTAGGTGCCGATCGCCTGTGTGCTGCGTTGCGTCCAGGTCTGGCCGCCGTCGAGCGAACGCCAGACGTGCACGTTCCACGCCGCGTCGCTCACCGTTGCGAAGACGGTGCTCGCACTGCTGCGCGCATATGCCATCTCGACGCGCGTTGCTGTCGGCGAGATCTGCGTGTGGCTCCACGTCAGGCCGCCGTCGAGCGTGCGCGAAGCGAAGCCGTCGGCCCGCCCAGCGACCGCGCGCATGGCATCGGTCGGGTGGAAGTCGACGTCGAGCGTGCGGATCGTCGTGCGCTGGCTCCAACTCTGCCCGCCATCGGTGCTGCGCCAGATACCGCTCCCGGTTGCCGCCAGCATCACGAGGCTGTTGCCCGGCTGGAACGAGAGCCGATTGACGAAGTGCCAGTTGGGCCCGGCCGTGCTCGCTATTCGGCTCCAGGTGACACCGGCGTCGAACGACTCGAAGATGCCGGCACCCTGCAGAATCGCGGTGTTGCTGCTGCCCTGCTCGGCGTCGAAGAAGCCCTCGCCAGAGCCGAAGTAGAGGTGGTTGGCATCGCCCGGGTCGAGCGCCATGCAACCGCAGCCGAGCATCGTCAAGAGACCGTTGCGCGGTTGCCAACTCGCTCCGCCGGTGTCGCTGTACCAGACGCCTCCGGCAGCTTATCGAACATCACACCCCGCACCGCAAACGCCCCGTCCCCCAACACCGGCCTGATGAACCGCATCGCATCATCACTGCTGGCAAACTGCCGAACCACCGGATGCTCCAGAAGATTCCGATGCGCATGCGCCCGAGGCAATTCAGCCACGCCGGCCGTCACCAGCTCCAACGCGCCGCCACGAAGGGCATCCTCGATCAGAAGAAACCCATCCCTGCAAAAATACACGCACTGGCTCCGCGTAAGCATGCCCTCATCACCTCACCGCTTAAAAATCCCCTGCACCGTCTCCCAATCCTTCAACACATACATCGCTATCCCCACAAACATCATCAATCCTGCCGCCAATCGCCGCACCACCACCCCCCGCGACGCGTGCGGCTCAATATGATGATGCCCCAGTTTCATCACTACCGCCGCCAGCAAAATCGTGATAAACCCGCGCGTGCACTGCAAAATCGTCCCCAGCAGAATCCCCACCAGCGCAAATGCCGTGAACAACCCCACCATCGCCCCAAACCACGTCACCGCGAATGGCATCGCATCCCGCCAATCCACCGCATCCCGCGATCCGCACCACCCCAACAGCAGCAGCCCGATCAGCAAAAACGTCAGATAGATCAACACCTGCGTCAACAGTGACGCCTGAAACGCCGTCACCCCCGGCACTGTCAAAAAACTCTTGATCGTCAGATTAATTCCATAGTCCGACACACCATAACTCGACGCTGCCGCCCCAATCGCCAGCAGCGCTTTCACCTTCATCCGCCCGCCCGACAGACTGATCGCCAATCCTGCCGCCAGGCACATCGCCACCGCCACCCACCGCATCGGCGTCAAAAACCGAGTCGTGTCCCCCACCGGCTGCCCAAAACACATCACCAGAATCGACGCCATAATCAACTTCGACGTCATCAACGGCCCCACCCGCGACGCCTCCGCGTGCTTCAGTGCCGTCATCATGAACAGCATCCCCGACGTGTAAAACACCACATTCAACACATGCGCTGGCAGCAACTGCGCCCACAATGCCCCATTCCAGATCCCCGCGCCCGGCCAACAGAAAGGCAGCAAAATAATCGCAAACAACCCCATCCACACATGCGCCAACACCGTCAACTGCCGGCTCGCCCCCTCACGCGTCGCCCGCCGCTGCACATAGTTGCGCGTCGCCAGATAAGACAACGCCTGCCCAAACGCCGCGCCCAGGCCGCTGAGAATGCC
>JBDSBS010000366.1:0-4908 GCA_039921435.1 Planctomycetota bacterium
GGTCTTGACGCCGAACTTGGCGTGCACGGCGAGCGCGATCTCGAGCGCGTCGATCGAATCGAGGCCGAGGCCCTCACCGAACAGCGGCGCGTCAGTCTCGATGGTCTCGGGCGCCACGTCCTCGAGCGCGAGGGTGTCGACGATGAGTCGCTTCAGCTGGTCTTCGAGGGTGTCGGGCGTGGCGGTCATTTCGGCGCCGACTCTAGAGAGTGCCGAGACTCCGGGCAACCACGGGCTGCCGGGCGGTGCTGGGTCTTTTGGGGTAGGCACGGCCCCGGCGATCGGGGCCGGAATGCGGTGCTCCGGTGCGTGCCGGTCGGCGACGCGCCCACACGTGGTTGCGGCCGCCGCCGCTACCCCGCGAGCGCGGCTTCGATCTTCTTGAAGTCGGCGCCGACGATCGGCGGCCCGCCGTCGATGCGCGTGACCGGGATCGACATGATCCCCATCTCGGCCATGTCATCCTGCGCGGTCTGGTCGTCGTGCACGTCCTTGACTTCGAACTTCAGGCCCTTCTTGGTGAGGAACTCCTTCACCTTGGTGCACGCGCCTCAACCGGCGCCACTGTAAACAACGATGTTCTTCTGTGTGGTCATGATCTCTCGGGGGCGGGCCGAGACACATCGTGTCGGCCCTTGGTGAGGCACGACAGTAGGACGCCCGCAGCGGCAGGCCAAGGGCTCTGCGGTCGGAACGTCGCTTGCGCAGTGACTCGAGCTTCGACGTGCAGGCCCACGAGGCGCGGAACGCGTGGGCTTGGGGGTGGACTCCGGCGCGCGCGCTCGTCAGACTGCCGCCTGAGCGACGCGCAAGACAACATGCCGAAGGCAACATCCCAGTCGCGCGACGAACGCGCTGCCGACAAGATCCAGGACGTGGTGATCTGCGGTGGCGGCCTCGCCGGGCTGCTGCTCGGGCGCCAGCTCCGCCGCGAACTGCCGCAGCTGTCGGTCGTCATCGTCGAACGCACTTCGCGTCCATTGCCTGACGCGTGCCACAAGGTTGGCGAGTCGTCGGTCGAACTCGGCTCCCAGTACTTCGATCGTTTGGGCCTCGGCGACTACATGAAGAGTCGCCAGCTGCTCAAGTGGGGCATCCGCTTCTTCCCCGGCGGTGGCGACCTGCCGCTGCATCAACGCACGGAAATCGGGCCGTGCGCGGAACCGATCGTGCGTTCGTACCAGATGGACCGCGGCCGCCTCGAGACCGACCTGCGCGGCTTCTTCGAGGACGATGGTGGCACCCTGATCGAAGGTGCGAAGGTCACCGGCATCCTGATCAACAAGGGCGACGAACACAACCGCGTCTCGTACGAGAAGGACGGCGCGAGCCACGAGCTCACCGCCAGGTGGGTCGTCGATGCAACGGGCCGTCAGGCGATCTTGCGCAGGCAGCAGAAGCTCACGCGCGGTTCGCACCACACCGCCAGCTCGGGCTGGTTTCGCATCAAAGGCAAGTTCGACATCAATGACCTCGTGCCGAAGAGCGAAACCGAGTGGCACGGCCGTCCTTGCAGCGAGAGCCGCTGGCTGTCGACCAACCACTTCATGGGCGCGGGCTACTGGGTCTGGGTGATTCCGCTCTCGACCGGCTACACCAGCATCGGCCTCGTCATCCACGAAGACACGCACGACTACCACCACATCGCTGGACTCGAGCGCACGCTCGCGTTCCTGCGCGAGCACGAGCCGCAACTCACGGCTGCGGTTGAGCAGCACGAGATCAAGGACTTCTTGTGCCTGCGCAACTACAGCTACTCGGTAGGCCGCTGCTGGTCCGAGGATCGTTGGGCGCTGGTTGGCGAAGCGGGCGCGTTCGTCGATCCGCTGTTCAGCCCGGGCACCGACTTCATCGGCTTCGCCAACTGCTTCACGCTCGAGCTGCTGCGCGGTGACCTCGCCGGCAAGGACCTAAAGGCGAAGGCGATGGCGCTCAACGCCCAATACCGTTCGATCCTCAACGGCTCGCTGCAGCTGTTTCGCTCGGCGGCGCCGATCTACGGCCACCCGTCGGCGATGGCGAACAAGATCTTCTGGAACAACTTCGCCTACTGGTCCTTCACCTGTCAGTACTTTCAGCAGGACCTGTGCCGACTCGAAGGCGAAGAGCACATGCAATTCGGCGAGCTCGGTCGGCGCTTCCTCGAGTTGACGGGGCACGTCGAGAACCTCCTGCGCAACTGGGCGCTCATGGCGCCCGAGCGGCCGATGCCGGTCTTCAAGCAGGCGCCGGCCTTCCCGTCGGTGCTCATCGACGCGCACACAGCCGTCGCGCAGAAGATGACGACGGCCGAAGTCATGGCCTACATCACACACCGCCTCGCGCAAGGCCACGAGATCATCGCCGAACTCGTGCTGCGCATCGTGCAAGAACTCGGACCCGAACAGGGGCAGAAGCTGCTCGACGAAGTGCAGTTCTGGACCTGGGGCGTGCCGATCTCACCAGCGCGGCTCGAGATCGAGAACAGTACGGGCCTCGCGCGTCGCCACAGTTTGCCGGACCTCGCGCGCGATGTCGAACGCGGGCTCGGACCCGTGCGGCGGCATGCGCGTGCGGCCGAGGCGCGCGAGCTGTTGGCGCAAGGTGCCATGCCGTGATGCCGGAGGCGAACTCGCCGGCCGAGTATCTGCTGCAAGTGCTCGGCGGCAAGTGCCGTGCGCAGGCGGTGTCGACGGCGGCAGCACTCGGGCTGGCGGATCGTTTGGCGGCGGGGCCGCGCACGGTGGCGGCGCTCGCGGCGGAGATCGGCTGCGAGGCCGCGGTATTGGCGTCCCTGCTGCGGGTGTGTGCGGGACTCGGATTCTTCGACAGTCCGAAGCCGGATACGTATGCGCTGACGGAAAGCGGCACGGCGCTGAAGCGCGAGGCGCTCGGCGCGCTCGCCGAGTTCATAGGCTCACCCGAACAGTGGGACGCGTGGTCGCGTCTCCGCGACGTCGCGTTCGGCGACGCTACGGCGTTCGAACGTGCGCACGGCACCGGGCTCTACGACTACCTCGCGAGCAACCCGGCGGCGGCGGCGCGTTACGATGCGGCGATCGATGCGTTCACGCGGCACGAAGCCGAGGCGCTGTGTGCGACGTTCTCGTTCGAAGGCGTGCAGAGTGTCGTCGACGTCGGCGGCGGTCGCGGCTCGCTGCTGGCCGAAGTGCTGCAGCGTTGGCCGCACCTGCGCGGCTTGCTGTTCGACCTGCCGCACGTGGTCGCCCGCGCGAGCCCTGGGTTGGTCTCACGCTTTGGCGCGAGCGTGACCACGGAAGGCGGTGACTTCTTCGCCGACGTTCCGCGCGGTCACGACGTCTATCTCGTCAAGCACGTGCTGCACAACTGGGACGACGAGCGCGCGTTGGCTCTGCTGCAGCGCTGCGCTGATGCGATGCCGAACGGCGGCCGTGTGCTTGCCATCGAGACCGTGCTCGCACCCGACAACCGCGCCGACCTCGCCGCGATGATGGACCTCGAGATGCAGGTGCTGCTCGGTGGGCGCGTGCGCCGGAAGCCGGAGCTGCGGCGGTTGTTCCAGGCAGCGGGACTGCGCGTCGCGCAAATGGTGCCGCTCGTGGCGGGCAGTTGGTTGCTCGTGGGCGAACGCACTGGCAAGAGCGGCAAGAGCCGGGGCCCGCCGACTCCGCGCTGAACGAGCCTCTGCCTGCGCGCGGCTCAGAGAGCTCAGAAAGTGGTCCTCGGGTTTCGCCGCCCCGAACCTCGTTGGCTTGGGAGCATCTCGTTTCGCTCCTTTGGTCCATTGCCTGCGATCTGTGTCGGGCGATCCGGTTCGGCAGCTACCGTGGTTGCCCATAAAGACCGGCCGCAACGATCCGTGCCCTTGTTGCTCGGGGTTTGCACCGGTAGCGTCAGGTAAAACAGACGATACAAAGGTTATGGTCCGATATAGTCGACACTAGCTTCATGGCCACCCGATCTTCCCTGCCGCTGCCTGCGACCCACGCTCTGCGCAAGCTGGGGCGCGACCTGTCAGAGGCCCGGCGCAAGCGCCGCATCAGCACCGCCGACATGGCGGCGCGTCTGTTCGTCAGTCGCGACACGCTTTGGCGGCTCGAGCGCGGCGACCCGAGCGTTGCGATCGGCACGCTGGCCACGGCAGTCTTCGTCCTCCAGCTTCACCATAGGCTGGCCGACCTCGCGGCTCCCGCCAGTGACACGATCGGCGCGAGTCTCGACGAGCAGCGCCTGCCGCAACGCATTCGCCGGGGGCGCAGTTGAGCCTCGAGGTGCACATCGAGTGGCGCGGTGCCACCCTGCTGGTCGGACTCTTGCACAGCGGTTCGCGCGGATCCGCGGTCGCGTTCGAGTATGTGCCGCAGTGGCTCGCCGAACCCGCGGCGTTTGCGATCGATCCCACGGCGCTGCCACTGAGGCCCGGGCCGCATCATCGCGGCGAGCTCTTCGGTGCCATCTCGGACTGCGGGCCCGACCGCTGGGGGCGCGTCCTGATCGAGCGTGCGGTGCGCAAGAAGGTGCTCCCGCAGAAGCCCTATCGCGACTTGGACTACGTGCTGGCGTTGCACGACACTTCGCGCATCGGTGCGCTGCGGTTC
Organism: Planctomycetota bacterium; assembly: GCA_039921435.1. Taxonomy (GTDB): domain Bacteria; phylum Planctomycetota; class UBA1135; order UBA1135; family UBA2386; genus DASVAL01. The sequence continues at coordinate 4,560 of JBDSBS010000366.1, forward strand.
AAGGAGCCTTCGGGCCCGTTCCTCGCGGCCAACGGCGGTCGACTCCCACCCTTGGTGCAATTGGCGGCGTTGCAGCGCGCCAGCGATGCCATCCACGGTGACACCGAGACGGCCAAGGACTTGCGGTTTCTACTCGGCGAGGGTTCCCCACTCGGCGGCGCGCGACCGAAGTCTGCGATTCGCCTGGCCGATGGCGCATTGGCCATCGCCAAGTTTCCCAAACCCGATGACACGCGCGACATCGCCGCCGGCGAGGTGCTGGCTCTGGACCTCGCCGCGTTGGCTGGTATCCGCGTCGCGGAACACCGCCTCGTCCTGGCCGCGAGCAAGAACGTCGCGGTCATCACCC
>JBDSBS010000367.1:0-5051 GCA_039921435.1 Planctomycetota bacterium
GACGAACGCCGAGAGGCCGAGCAGGTAGGGCGAGCGCACGAGCAGGCGCAGTCCCTCGAACACGCCAGACGACGCGACCGGCGCGGCCGCAACCGACCCACCGCGCATGGCTTCGCAGGCGCGCAACGAGCGACGGTAGCAGACGATGCTCAGCTCGAGCACGACGACCGCCATGAGGATCACCCACCCCCGCGGCACACTCGACGAGACCCAGGCCAGGCTCGACGCGACAATGGCGCCCAACGTGCCGCCGACCGAAACGAGCCCGAACAACCGCTTGCCCTGCTGCGTCGTGAAGAAGTCGACGGCGTGCACCCAGACGAGCGCCACGCCGCAGACCACGAATGCGGTGACCCACGAGTAGAAGAACGCGGCGACGAGGCACTCGGGATCGGTCCAGGCGAACACGCCTTGCTGCAGCTTCGGCACGAACGCGGACACGGCGGCGAGCACGACGAAGCTCGCGGCGAAGCCGTGCAGCACGCGCGGCAGGAAACGGCTCGTCGGCAGCCGGTTCGCGAGCAGCATGTACGGCGGGTTGAGCAGCGTGATGAAGACGAACGTCAGCGAAAACAGCGTCACCAGGTGTTCTTTGCCGAACGCCGTGGCGACCTCTTCGCGCAGCGGTCGCAGCAAGTAGTAGGCACACAGCACGCAGAAAAAGAACGCCGCTGTCCACAACACAGCGCTGCGTTCGACGGCAGTCGCATCGTGCAGGCGGAACAGCCGGAGCAGTTGGGAACGCACGGGCGGTCTACGTCGGCGCCTCGACGGAGTGAGAGTGCTGCGGATTCATTTCCCGCCGCTCCCAGAACCGCCTGGCCGACCGCGCACGCGGTCGAGGAACGCACGCTCGTCTGGCTTCAGCCGCTTGCCCGGCAACCGCCAGAGCCGCAGCCGCGCGACCTCTTCGAGCAGCAGTGCGATCCACTCTTCGCGCTCGCCGAGGATCTTCGGCAGGTTGCGGTGCTCGCCCCACTTGCCGTCGAGTTCGCCGGCCTGCTCGCGCACCGCGTCGCGCATCGCCAGCATCAGGTCGAGCTGCATGTCTTGCTGCTGCTTGCCGAAGCGCGCCGCGAGCTTCGGCAGCAGTTCACGCACCTGCTCGGGTGCCGCCGACTGGAACCACGGCGAGCGCACGAGTTCCTTGGCAAAGGCCAAGCGGAAGTGGCGCGCCAGCACGAGCAGGCGGTTGCGTTCGCCGAGCTCGTCCTTCCACGTCTTCGCCTTCCTGATCGAGCCGTGACCGATGTGTTCGCAGACGGCACTCGGCACGTACAGCGAACGCCAACCTGCCTCGCGCAAGCGCAGGGCCAGGTCGACATCCTCGTAGTACATGTGGAAGTCCTCGTCCTGGCCACCGACCTCGCGCCACGCTGAGACGCGGAACAGAGCACAGCACCCGGAGACGCCGAGCACTTCCTGGGCCTCGCCGCCCTCGCCGCGATCGGGCGCACCGCCGTCGCGGTCGGTCCAATAGAGATCCTCGCGCTGTTCGATGCCCGTCGTGCAGATGCGCCCGTCGGGGAACACGATCTTGGGCGCAGCCGCCGCCGTTTTGGGTGCCGCGTCGAGCGCCGCCACCAGCGCGCGCAGGCAACCTGGCCGCAGCGTCGCGTCGGTGTTGAGGAGCAGCGCGTAGTCGCCCTTGGCCTCGGCTATGCCTCGGTTGTTGGCCGCCGTGTAGTCGTTGCGCTCATGCTGCACGAACTTCACGCCAGGGAACTCGCGCTGCACGAACTCCTGCGAACCGTCGGTCGAGCCGTTGTCGATCACGATCGTCGCGACGGACACTGCGTTCGCTGCCGCGGCAACCGCACCGAGACAGGCGGCGAGGAACTCGCGGCCGTTCCAGTTGACGATCACGACCGTAACGCGCGGAGGCGTCATCGCCGTTGCACTCCGGCAGCACTCGGCAAGCGGCGAACGAGGTCGACGGGAACAGGCATGGACGGGGCGAGCGTGGTGCGCATTCCTACGCGGATGCTCGAGCAACCGCCAGGACTTGTTGCTCGCGGTCACCACATCGAGTCGACGTCGGGCCACGCTGGTGCGCCGCGCCTACTGCCCTATCGTGCTTCGCCCGCATGAACGCCCCGCCCGGCATCTCCTACGTCCCTCACCTCATACTGCTGGGACTGATCACGATCTGGGGCGGCAGCTACGCAGTCGTCAAAGCGTCGCTCGACTCGCTGTCGCCGTTTGCGCTGGTCGCACTGCGCTTCTGGATCGGGCTCTTGTGTCTGCTGCCCTTCCTCGGCCGCCACGCGATGGCCGACCTGCGCCGCACGGCGCACGCGGGTCTACTCACGGGGCTGGCGCTAGGCATCGGCTATATGCTGCAGACGCTCGGCATCCGCGAGACATCGGCGTCGATGGGCGGCTTCCTGGCCGGGCTCATCGTGCTGTTCGTCGCGCTCGGTGGGTTCTTGATCTACCGCACCAAGTTCGGCGCGCGTTCCGTCGGCGGGCTGCTGCTGGGCCTCCTCGGCATGGTGCTGTTGTGCTGGCCCGGCGGCGAACCCGGCGACCGAGTAGACACACCGCGCGGCATCCTGCTGCAGATCGGTTCGTCGACGAGCTTCGCGGGGCATATCCTGCTGCTGTCGCACTACGGGCGCGGCGCCCCGGCTTTGGCCTATTGCTCGTGGCAACTGCTGTTCGTCAGCGTCGTGGCGACGGTGGCGGCGCTCGTCGAAGGCAACTTCGCCGCCGCACATGTCGCGCACCTCGAGTGGACTCCCACGCTGCTCGCGCTGATCGCCTACCTCGGCGTGCTCGCGACGGGCTTCAGCATCGCCGTGCAGAGCAAAGTGCAACACCGCATTCCGCCGCTGCACCTGGCACTGCTGTTCGCGACGCAACCGCTGTGGGCAGCGCTCGCTGGCTGGGCAACGCTCGGCGACCGCTTGGGTGCGATGCAGCTGGCCGGTGGCGCTGTGATCGTGGTGGCGGTGCTCGTGACGAGCCTCGATCGATAGCTCGCCCAACGAAATCGTGATGAGCAAGGACGGGATCGTCCTACTGGGCGCTCGTGGTAACCCTGCGGCTCGCTTGCACCTTCAGACTCGAGACGATGCGGGATCGCGCCGCGATCGCCCGCAAGCGGCAGTGGTGCCGAAGCGTCAACCAGCGGCGGGGACCTCATACACCGACAACAACCCGTGCCGGCGCCAGCCTGACGTCAGCATCCACGTGCGGGCAGCGGCGACGGGGCGGAGGACCGCCCCGATGCCGCGCACGACGATCTTCTCGCGGAAGCCGTCGAACCAGGGCGCGGACGTGTAGGTGTCGATGGCTTGCGGCACCGAGACCTGGCGACCTTCGGCCGCGTGCTTCTTGCCATTGGCCAGCACATAGCGAATCGCGTTGCGGACTTCGCGAGGCGTCTTCAGGATGCGGTCGTGGTAGCGGTCGGCGAAGACGCGGCCGCGCCGACCCCATAGCTTGTTGAGGGCTTTGGCGATGCGGACGAGGAGTCCCTGGAGGCCGCGCGCGAGGGAGGTTCGGTTTGAGCCTTCGACGAGGAAGTGCAGGTGGTCGTTGAGGATTGCGTAGTGGCAGAGGCGGAAGCCCCCGCTGCGGGGGCTTCCGGGCCCCCTGGCTGAAGGGGCCTGACTGTCGACCCCCCGTCTGCGGGCCCCTCACACCCCGCAGCGAACGCCGCGCGAAGCGCGGCGTATTCGGCCTTCAGACGCAGCGGCGGAAGGCCGCCCCGCAGCTTCACCGTCACATGCACCGGAAACCGCGCGGCCAAAGCGTCGCGCGAGCGGTGGCTCACGCCCGCCACCTCGCCCTTCGGCTTGCGCCCGGCTCCCTTGCGACGCCCACCATGCAAGCACGGAAACGGTAGCACACCGGCCGTCGCCTTGGACGATTTGGCAGTGCGGGGCTTGGCATGACCTTGCATGATTGCGCAGAGATTTAACCAGACGGCCCACAAGTGTCAAGCAGGTTCACACCCGTGCCGGCCGGCGCCGCGGCCCCGGCCCTCACACGGAGCTGCGGGCGTCGTTCTCACCTGGCGCCGTCACGGGCTTCGGCCGATGCCGACGATTTGCATCCGGCTCCGTGGCCTCGCCGAAAAGCGCCCGCGCATGATCACGCAGGGTCTTGGAAGGAGTGTGCGTGAAAGCCCAGCGCGCGGCCCTTCCGATCACGAGCTGGACCGGGCGATTCGCTTGGTCGGCTTCTCCTTCCGCCGGCCGGGCCTTCGCCTTGGCGGCCCTGAGCCGATCCGAGAGCCACACCGGGGCCGTCAGCGGTCAGCAGCGGTCAGCAGCAGTCAGGCACCGCGAACGCGTGGGAACCGGGCACCGGTGATCAGTACCCGTACGGACCAGTGCTCTGGGGCAACGCGAACCACAGCGCCGCCGCACACGGCACGGCAACCAGCGCACTCGCCGCCAGCGCCCACGCCTTCGGCCGCTTCGCGCCCAGACCATCGCGCAGCAACAGCAGCGTCAACGGCGCGACGAACGCGCAGCCCGCTGCGGACCATGGCAGGTACGCGAGGTGCACCCCGGCCAACAGGAACAGGCCATGCGCCATTCCGAGCCACGTGCCATCGGCGACCGTGAGCACGAACGGGCGCCGCCACAACGCCGTGCTGATGCCGGCACCGAGGGCCGCAGCAACCGCACCGCAGAGCTGGCCGAGCAGCGCGCTCTTGCCGAGCGTCAGCACCGCCGCATCGACCGACAGCACGACGCAGAACAGCATCGCGGGGAAGATGCGCGATGGCGCGCGCGCCAACACGACCCGATGGCCGAGCGTCAACAGCACGACGGCGACCGCGCCGCCGCCGACGTGCAACCACGCAACGCTGCTCGACCAGTTGCCGGCCGCCTTCTTGAGCACGAGCCAGACCGCGCCTGCCGCCGCGCCGATCGCCAGCGCGGGGCCCGTTCGCGCCGGCGTGAACGGCGTGTGTTCGAGCAGGGCTACGAGTGCCGCTGCGCAGACTCCCCACAACAGCCACTCGGTGCCGTTGGGCGCCACCCACAGTTGATGCGGCAGCGCCGGCCAGGCCTTCAAGAGCCCATAGGCGA
>JBDSBS010000368.1:0-4030 GCA_039921435.1 Planctomycetota bacterium
AGGCGATGCCAAGGCGGCTCTGCAGGCGCTTGAGCAGGTTGATGACCTGCGCCTGGATCGATACGTCCAGAGCCGAGACGGGCTCGTCGCAGATGATCACGGCAGGGTTCATCGCCAGAGCCCGCGCGATCGCGACGCGCTGGCGCTGTCCGCCCGACAACTCGTGGGGGTGGCGCTCCATGAACTGCGCGCCGAGCCCGACGGTCTCGAGCAACTCCGTCACCTTGGCCCTGCGCGCCGTGCGGCCGAGAGGTTCATGCAGGCGGATGGGATCGCCGACGATCGAGCCGATGGACCAGCGGGGGTTCAGGCTCGAGTAGGGATCCTGGAAGACGATCTGCATTTGCCGGCGCAGCCCGCGCAGGCTGCGCTTGTCCAGGTCGGTGATGTCGCGCCCCAGCAAGATCACCCGGCCGCGCGTCGGTTCCTCGAGCCGCATCAGGCACCTCGCCAGCGTCGACTTGCCGCACCCCGATTCGCCGACGATCGCAAGCGTCTCGCCGTGGCGCAGCACGAGCGAGACCCCGTCAAGCGCATGCACCTGCCGCGCCGGAGCGAAGAAGCCCTGCTTGACCGGGTAGTGCTTCACCAGGTCGATCGCTTCCAGCACGGTCTCGCCGGCCACGGTGCTCATTCCAGCTCTTCCTGGGCGACGAAACACGCGACCGAGTGTCGGGCCGTCACGTCCGAGAGTGCCGGCACCTCGCGACGGCAGCGCTCGATGGCGTAGGAACAGCGCGGCGCGAAGCTGCAGCCCCGCGGCATGTCGAAGGGCGATGGGATCGTTCCGGGAATCTCACGCAACAAGGCGCCTTCGGCCTGTTCCCACTGAGCGGCCTCGAGCAGCCCCCGCGTGTACGGATGTCGCGGCGCCTTGAAGATGTCGGCGACAGGGCCTTCCTCGACCTTGCGGCCGGCGTACATCACGATGACGCGATGCGCGGTCTCGGCGACAACGCCCAAGTCATGGGTGATGAGGAGCACAGCCATTCCCAGCCGGACCTTGAGCGACTGAATCAGCTCGAGCACTTGCGCCTGCACGGTCACGTCGAGGGCAGTCGTGGGCTCGTCCGCGATCAATAGCTTCGGTCGGCATGCGAGCGCCATCGCAATCATCACGCGCTGCCGCATGCCGCCCGACAGATTGTGCGGGTACTGCAATGCGCGCTCCGCCGGGGCTGGTACACCCACCAGGCGCAGCAGCTCGACGACCTCGGCGGCCACCTCACGCGAACCGAGCCCGAGGTGCAGCTTGATGACTTCACCGATCTGACGTTCGACCGTGTAGACCGGATTCAGCGCCATCATCGGGTCCTGGAAAATCATGGCGATGCGGCGTCCGCGCACGCTGCGCAGCTCGGCGTCCGCAAGGGCGAGGATGTCCTTGCCTTCGAACAGGATCCGCCCACTGACGATCTTGCCGGGCGGATCCGGAATCAACCGCAACGCTGCGAGCGCCACCGTGCTCTTGCCCGAACCCGACTCGCCGACGATGGCCACCGTTTCGCCTTCGCCGACGGCAAACGTCAGGCCCTCGACCGCCTTGACCACGCCCAGGGTGGTGCGGAAATGCACCGACAGATCCTCGACCTGCAAGACGACGCTCATCGCTGCTTCAGACGTGGATTGAGCGCATCGTTCAGGCCCTCGCCCACCAGGTTGATGGCCACGACCGTCAGCATGATCATTGTTCCGGGAATCGCCGCCATCCACCATGACGATCGCAGCACCGAGCGGGCAACGCCGATCATGTACCCCCACGACACGCGGTTCGGATCGCCGAGACCGAGAAACGACAGGCCTGACTCGGTCAGGATGGCCGTCGCAACCATCAGCGACGCGACGACGATCAGTGGCGGCAGTGCGTTGGGCAGGATCTGCATCACGATGATCTCGCGGTCCGGCATGCCGATCGCACGACAGCCCTGGACGTAGTCCCGATCGCGATGTGAGATGAACTCGGCGCGTGCCAGACGCGCGACAGATGGCCACGACACCACGGCGATGGCAAGCGTGATGTTGAGGATCGTGGGCGAGAAGATCGCCACCAGCACCACCGCGAGCACGAAGGAGGGAATGGTCAGGAAGAACTCCGTCGAGCGCATCAGCACGTCGTCGATGCGGCCGCCGTAGTAACCGGCAAGTGCACCGAGCGTCACGCCGACGACGGTGGCGACCAGACTTGCCATGAAGCCGATCAGCAGCGACACCTGCCCGCCATGGATGATGCCCGCGAAGATGTCCCGCCCGGCGACATCGGTGCCGAGCAGGTGCTTTCCGAACGGCGGCACCGAAGGCCGGCCGACCATGTCGAAGGGATCCGTCGTGTAGACCAGCGGACCGATCAGCACCAGGAGCACGACGAGCGCGAGCAGCACCGCGCCGCCGACAGCCGCCCTGTTGTTCCGAAAGCGTAGCCAGAACGGACGCAGGAATCTCATTTGTGCGTGATTCGCGGATCGAGAAAGCCGTAGAGCAGGTCAACCGCCAGGTTGGCGATCACCACCACGATGCTCGAGACGAACAGGATGCCGAGTAGCAGGTTCAGGTCGCGCTGCAGCAGTGCGTCGAAGAGCAACCGCCCGAGGCCGGGCCAGCCGAACACCGTTTCCACCAGCACCGATCCACCCAGAAGGTGGCCGACCTGCACCCCGGCGAGCGTGACCACTGGCAGGAGCGCATTGCGCAGGGCATGCGTGCGGGCGATGACGCCTTCGGAAAGGCCCTTCGCGCGTGCGGTGGTGATGAAGTCGAGGCTGTAGACCTCGAGCATCGACGCGCGCATCAGCCGTGCATAAATGGCGACATAGAACAGCCCCAGTGTGGTGGCCGGCAGCACGAGGTGCCGCGCCACGTCGACGACGGTGCCAAACGTCGTCTGGCTCGCACCGATCGTCAACATTCCGCCCGAGGGCAGCAGGTCGAGTTGGATGGAGAACAGGACGATGAGCATCAGGCCCAGCCAGAAGGCGGGCGTGGCATAGACCAGAAGCGCAGAAACCGAGATCAGGTTGTCGACCCACGTTCCCTGGCGCCGCGCCGCGGCAACGCCAAGCGCAATGCCGGCGGCAAGCGCGATCACGGTCGCCGTCAGCATCAGCAGCAACGTGGCCGGCAGGCTGTCGAGGATCAGGTCGATGACCGGCTTCTGCTGCAGGAGCGAGGTGCCGAGGTCGAGCGTCAGCAGCCGCCCCATGTAAGAGAGGAACTGCTCCAGCAGCGGGAGGTCGAGCCCGAACTCGCGGCGCAGTTCCTGTGTGAACTCCAGCGTGGCATGTCCCATCTGCCCGGCGAGGATGTCAGCGGCATCGCCTGGTGCCATCTTGGTGAGGACGAAGTTGAGCGTCGCGATGGCAAGCACCACCGGAACAAGCTGCAGGAGCCGTCGAAGGACGAACCCGACGGTCGCTCTTCTCATGCGCGGGCGTGAACGCTGTCGAGGAAGATGGTCAGTTCGACGCGGCGGCGGGCCGGGACATCCTGCACATGACAGGGCCCCAAGGCTTCAATCGACCCACACGGAGTCCCAGTTGGAGTACATCGAGACGCCGTTGGTAATCAGCCCGTGCACGCGCTTGCTCCAGACGTGCGTGTAGCTGATCTCCATCAGGAAGATCACCGGCAGGTCATTGCGCAGGATGGCCTGCACTTCCGCCCAGACCTTGTTGCGCGCCGGCCCATCCTCGAGCTTGGCGGCTTCTCCCAGCAACGCGTCCAGCTTCGGGTTGTTGTAGCCCATCGAATTGTTGAACGTGGCACCGCGCTTGGCATTGGTCGAGATGAAGGCGCGCTGCACGCCGATTGTCGGGTCGGGATAGTTGTGCGTGAAGTTGCTGGTGAAGTCGTAGTTCCAGTCGGTGTAGATTCGCTTGAGCCACCCGCCCATGTCCAGACTCTGGGTATCGACCTGAATGCCGACCTTGCGCAGTTCCTGCTTGAGGAACTCGGCCTGGCGCACCCATTCCTCGCCATAGGGCAGGAAATTCTGCGTGAGCTTGAAGCGCACGCCGTTGGCGCCGCGCTTGTAGCC
>JBDSBS010000369.1:0-10427 GCA_039921435.1 Planctomycetota bacterium
CGTGCGCGGCCGACTCGCTTGCCAGTGATCTGGCGGGGCTCACGAAAGGTGGTTACCGCGTCACTGCGGCGCGCGTGTGCGATATGTTCCCGCACACCGAGCACGTCGAGTTGGTGGTGATGCTCGAACGCAGCGCGTGAACTGCTACGCGCATCGACGTTGCGCCGTCGCCGATCAGCCTCCGGGCATGCTGCGCCCACGCACGAAGGCCCACACGAAGGCCCACGCGAAGGCCCACGCGAAGGCGACGCCGAGCACGAGCCCGCAGAGGCCGAGCATCAGCCAATCGCCAACCCATGCGTACAGCGTCGGCTTGCCATCGCCGCTCGGCAGGTCAGATCGCAATCTCCGTAGCGGTCACGACACCCGCGGCAGCCAGCGCCCCGAGCACCGGGCCGCGAGCGAGCATGGGGCCGATCAGCATGGGCAACAACGACCACTGCACGAGTGCGGCGGCGGCAGCGACCAGGATCGGCGGCGCGAGCCCAGCTGCCGTCAGCAGTGGAGCCACGTCGGCCAATCCGAAGACGAGCCCGACGAGGAACAGTCGCCCGCGCCCGCGCCGGCGCTGTTGCTCTGCGATCGCAAGCAGCAGCGGCACGAGCTGCAGAGGCCACCAGTGCAGCGGGTGGTCCGAGGCGAACAGCAGCAGGCCGCCACACAATGCGAGGAAGGAGGGATTCATGACGGCAGCCGCGTGAGGCGGGCGGAGGATTCGACGGGCCTCACCCGATGCAGGCAAGCGCCACCGAAGAAGTGACGCCGAGCCGTGCGGCCTTCCGCCGACTTCGCAGCTTGGCACCGCGGTGCCTGGCTCGCAAGTCGAGTCGATCGCGATGCTCGAACGTGCATTGAGCCGGGACGGCTCGGGCCTTTCCTCCCGGTCGCTGTCGTCGCGCGTTGGTGTTCCGTAGAGTCCGCAGCCCGCTTGGACCCAACGACAACCGAATGAACCGCACCTTTCGCACCTCCCTCGTCACGACCTTGCTCGGCACCCTGCTGGGCGCCGCCGCCCTAGCCCAGAGCGGCGTCGACACGCTGAGTGTCGATCACCTCGCATTGGGCAAGATGTGGACGTTCGAGAACCCACCGCTCGCGTACCTGGAGAAGGAGTACGGCTTCAAGCCGGACCAGAAGTGGCTCGACTCGCTGCGTCTGGGCGCCCTGCGTCTCGGGGCACGTGACAATCCCTGGTGCTCGGCGTCGTTCGTGTCGCCGCAGGGTTTGATCATGACCAACCACCACTGCGTGCGCGACGAGGTGGCCAAGATCCAAGGCCGGAACGACTGGGTGAAGAACGGCTTTGCCGCCACGGAAATGACGGATGAGGTGCCCATTCCTAGCCTCACCGTGCAGCAGCTCATCGGCCAGGAAGACATCACGGCCAAGATGACGGCCGGCGTCGAAGCCGGCGACGACAACGTCGCGTCCGAGAAAACGATCGAGGCCAACAAGGCAGCGATCCTCGCCGCGGCGGACGCGGCGCACCCCGGTACCATGCATCAGGTCGTGGCGCTGTACCAAGGCGCCCTCTACCAGCTCTACCGCTACCGCGTCTACGACGACGTCCGCCTTGTGCTCGCCGTCAACTTGCAGACTGCGCACTTCGGCGGCGACCCGGACAACTTCACCTACCCGCGCTGGAGCATCGACTTTTCGTTCGTGCGCGCCTACGAGAACGGCAAGCCAGCCGACACCGCGGCGCACTACTTCCGTTGGCGCAAAGAGGGCGTGCGAGAGAACGAGCTCGTGTTCGTGCCCGGCAATCCGGGCCAGACGAACCGGTTGTTCACGACAGCGCAGCTCGAGAACCAGCGCGATCTGCAGTATCCGATGCAGCTCGATCAGTGGCGCGACGAGATGGAGGTCGTGCGGCCCTTCGCACAGCGAATCCCACAGCTGATGACGACGCTGCTCAGCATCGAAAACAGCTTCAAAGCCGTCAGCGGCATGCTCGCGGGCCTGCGCGACGACGCGCTGATGGCCAAGAAGCAGACGCACGAAGCGCACTTCCGCGCCGCGATCGCCGCCGACGCTACCGCCGCCGCAACTTTCGGCGACGTGCACGCGAAGATCGGCGAACTCGCCAAGCGCGAGCGGCAGCTCATGGCCAAGGTCGCGTTCTACTCGGCCGGCTACTCGCCGCACCTCGAAGCAGCACTGGCCATCGTGCGGGCTGCCGATGGGAGCCTGAGCGCCGACGAACGCGAGACCGCGCGCAAGGTGGCGGGCAACACCGATACTGACGTGAACCCGCTCATTGCCGCACTGGTGCCAAAACAACTCGAGCGCACCAAGCGGTGGCTGCCGACCGACGATCCATTCGTGGTGGCGCTGTTTGGCACCGACGCAGCAGGCCGCGCCGGCGAGCAAGCCGCAACCCAGGCCGCAGACAAGCTCCGCCGCAGCCAAGTCGGCGAGGAGGCGAAGCGAACGGCCCTGATCGAAGGTGGCGCCGAGGCCGTGCAGCAGAGTGACGACTACGCCATCCAGGTCGCGCGAGTGCTCTGGCCGCTCTTGCGCGACACCGAGAAGAACGACGCCGAGGTCAAGGCCGCGTTGGCGGCGCAGGGTCGCCGCATCGGCCAGGCTGTGCACGCCGTCTACGGCACCAATGTCAGCCCGGACGCGACGATGACGCTGCGCTTCTCGGACGGGCGCGTGCAGGGCTACGAGTACAACGGCACCATGGCGCCGTGGGCGACGACGTTCTACGGCCTCTACGGGCGCTCCTTCGAGTTCGGCGGCAAGCATCCGTTCGATCTGGCCGAGCCGTTCGCCAAAGCCCAATCGCGCATCGAATTGAAAAAGAAGGTCTGCTTCGTCAGCACCAACGACATCGTCGGCGGCAATTCGGGCTCGTGCCTCGTCGACAAGGACCTGCAGGTGATAGGCCTGATCTTCGATGGCAACATCGAGTCGCTGCCCAACGACTTCTACTACTCCCTGGAGAAGGCCCGCGCGGTCAGTGTGCACACCGACGCGATCATCGAGTCTCTGCAAAAGGTCTACGGCCTGGGGCGCGTCGTCGACGAGCTGCGCGAGGGCGCCAAGTAGGAACCGGCGGCTGCCTGACTGCGCACCGTATCGCTACGAGACCGGTGCCATCGCGGACTGCAATTGGGCGCATCGGCTGCATCCGCAGAGCCTCGCCTATCGGGTAGGCTGCTGGTAGCCTCCTGTCGCCCAGCCCGCCCGACACCACACGATTCTCAGCATGCGCATTGCCTCCACCTCCGTGGCCCTCTGGGGCGCGGCGTCACTGGCCGTACTCTTCGCGAACGCTAGTCCCTTCTTCGCGGCCCCGACCGATGTGCAGCTGCCCGGCACCCAGCCGGGACAAGCATTACTGCTCGGCGCGCTGCAAAACTGCGACGGGTGCCACGGCTACTACAACCAAGCCGTCGAGCCCGTCGAGAACTGGATGGGCAGCATGATGGCACATGCGGGTCGCGACCCGGTGTTCTGGGCGTCACTCGCCGTAGCCGACGGCGACTTCCCCGGCTCGGGCGACTTCTGCATCCGCTGCCACTCACCGCGCGGTTGGCACGAGGGCCGCGCTTCGGCAACCGACGGCAGCGCACTCAATCCGAACACGGACCAGAACGGCATCGAGTGCGCGATCTGCCACAACCTGGTCAACCCGAACCAGCAGGAATACCCCGGCATCGCGATCGCGCCGTACACCGCGAACAACGGTGGCACTCCGGCGCAGGGTTATCACGGCAGCGGCATGATGGTCATGGCGGGCAACAACACCCGCTACGGCCCCTACGGCAACGCCACCGCTGGTCACTCCTGGGCGCAGTCGCTGTTTCACCGCGCGCCGGAGATGTGCGGCACGTGTCACGACGTGAGCAATCCCCTCACGGGCGACCTGGCCCCGGGCAACGGCGCCCAGGTGCCGCTGGCGCCAGGCACGTTCAGCGGCGTGTCCGGCTCGCCGGTCGCCGGCAAGGCCGCGTTCAAGAACTTCCCATTCCAGTACGGCGTCGTCGAGCGCACGTTCAGTGAGCACAAGTCCAGCGCGCTGTCGACGATGCCCGTCAGCAGCTACGCCACCCTGCCGTCGGATCTAAAGCGCGGCTCCATCAAGCGCGCGCGCGACCAGGCGCAACTGGCCGGCATGGGCGGCAACTACGAAGACGGCGCAACGCGCGTCTTCTCTTGCCAGAGCTGCCACATGGAGCCCGTCGTCGGCGAGGGTACCGCTTTCGGTATCTCACCGCTGCGCTACGACCAGCCCCTGCACGACCTGACCGGCGGCAACACCTGGGTGCCCAACGCGATCCAGTGGCTCGACAACCAGATCCCGAGCCGCTTGCGCCTCGGTGCTGGCCTCACCCCGACGATGACGGCCGCGATGAACCGCGGCGTCGTGCGCGCTCGCGGCATGCTGCAACGGGCTGGCGCACTCGACGTCATGGGCAACACGCTGCGGGTCACCAACCTGACGGGTCACAAGCTCATCACGGGCTACCCCGAAGGTCGCCGCATGTGGCTGCGCACGAAGTGGCGCAACGAACACAACACGGTGCTGCGCGAGGACGGCGGCTACAGCAGCTTCACGTCGACCGTGAACGGCACACCATACAGCGTCAATTCGATCGTCGATCCCTACGCACGCATCTATCAGGCGAAGCTCGCCATCACGCAGGACTGGGCCCTGCAGCTACTGGCGCTCGGCGTGTCGCCCTTGACACCGCTCTCGTACGACCGCGTGACGGGCGCCGTGACCATGACGCTGATCCAGCTCGCGTCGATGCCGCCCGGCACGACGAAGGAGACGTTCCACTTCGTGCTCAACAACAAGGTGGTCGGCGACAACCGGATCCCGCCGTACGGCTTCCGCCGCAACGACGCGCAGGCGCGCAACGCCTTGCCGGAACCGGCGACGCAGTACGGCAATCCGGCCCCCGGCGGCGTCTACAACCACTTCGACGACGTGCCGCTGACGCCGCCCGTGGGCGCAACCCGCGCCGACGTCGAGCTGCTCTACCAGACCTCGAGCTTCGAGTACATCCAGTTCTTGCGTCTCGCGAACCCAGGCTCGAGCGCCTTCCTCGCGACGGCCGGGGTCGACCTCTTCGATGCATGGCGCAACACGGGCCAGTCGGCGCCCGAGGTCATGGCGACGGCTCGCTGGTGCAACCTGCCCGGCACCAACGAAGACCTCGTGCTCAAAACCGGGATCAACAACGGCCCGCTCGACGAAACGTGCGGCAAGGACGTGCGCGTCGGCGACACGATGCACTTCGAAGTGACGAGCCCGCTCGGCACGCACCAACTGCACGTCGGTGGACTGTTCTTGCAACTGCACGATCCCTGGGCGCCGCCGATCGCCGGCATCCTGCCCGGCCTGCACCTCGACCACGACGACGGCTACGTGCTCATCGTCGGCGTGCCGGCCACCGGCTGGACGTTGAGCCTCGTCATGCCGCCCGGTGTGAGCCAGCAGTTCCTGCGCTGGCAGGCGCTCATGCTGACGACGAATCCGAGCAACGGGTTGTTCGCGCTGAGCAACGCGCACGACATGCGGCAACAGTAGGCAGCGGGCAGGACCGGCAGCCACCGCGCTGCTAATCACCGGGCTGCGAGTCGCGGGCTGCGAGTCGCGGGCTGCTAGTCACCGTGCTGTTAGTCACCGTGCTGTTAGTCACCGTGCTGCTAGTCACCGGGCTGCTAGTCACCGGGCTGCGAGCTACCAGACACTGCCGCATCTACAAGATGTCGAGCACGCCCGTCGAACCATTCGTCAGCGTGTCGACAGGCGCCGCGTAGTTGCAGTCCTTGCTCAGCGGCAGGTTCCACGGCAGCAGATCCTTGTCGCCGACGCCGCCGAGGGCCGCCGCTACGAACGCTCGCGCGAGCTTCGTGATCTCGCCGTCGCGCGTCAGTTCGATGAGCGGGTCGATCGCGCGTCGGTCGCCGATCTGGCCGATGCCATTCGCGATCGCGGCGAGCACCGCCACACTCTCGCTGCGCTTCAGCATGGCGAGCAGTCGGACCGTTGCCTCCTTGTCGCCGAGGCGACCCAGCGCCACGGCGGCCTGTTGCAGCAGGAACGGGCGCCGCACCGACCGTTCGAGCACGTCCGACAGAGTGGTTGCCGTCGTCGGATCGCCGAGCAGCGCCAGCGAGATGCAGAAGTAGCCGGCCAGCGTCTCCTCGTGCTCGTGGTCGCGCAGCAAGCGCAGCACGGTCGGCACCGCGACCTTGTAGCCCGTCAAGCCGAGCGCGATGGCCAAGGCGCCCTGCACCTCCGGCTTCTGGATCGACTGCAAGTCGTCGACCAGGAGATGCGCCACGGTCGTGTCAACCGGACCTGTGCGCGCCTCTGCCGCGGCAATCAAACCGAGAGCCAACGCCATCCACGGCCGTTCGGTGGACTTGTTGGAACGTTCGTACGCCTGCAGCAGCCAGGTGCGATTGGCAGCCCCGCCGATGCGGCCGAGTGCGATGACACTCAGGTAGCGAGCCAGCCGATCGTGACCGCGTTCGTAGTGTTGTTGCAGAGCGCGCGCCATCGCGGCGTCTTCGGATTCGGTCTCGGCGGGCAAACACAGCATGCCAAGGGCCAGGGCAGCCGAGCGCAGGATCGGGTCGCTGCGGCGTTCTGCGGTCAGTGTCGCGGCGAAGTGCTCCTTGCAGCGCCGATGCAATGAACTCGAACTGCGACCCAACAAGCGCCCGATGGCAACCGGAGCCTGAGCCTGCACCGCTTCGTTGCCGCGCCCGAGGTCGCGCTGGTACCACTCGAGCAGTTCTTCGACGGCCATCCATGCGAGTCGCTTGTGGCCGCCGCGTTCGGGGTCGCCAGACAACAGGCCCAAGCCGTTCACCGCGGCGCTGAGCAGGTCGCGGTTCTTCAGCTGCTTGTCTTGCAACAGAGCCCACAACAGGTCGTGCACGGTTTGCTTGACGGTGCCATCGTCGCTGCGCCGCGCGAGCAGGCCGAGGCTGTAGGCCGCGAACGAGCGTGTGCGATCGGCGACCTCGAGCTTGTCGCTGAGTCGCTTGCCTTCGGCGTCGCCGCGAACGAGTGCTGCGAGCATGGGCAGGGCCTTCTCGCGGCCCGCGATGCCGAGCGACAATACGGCCGTCTCGCGGACCTCCTGGTCGTCGCGCGAAATCTGCGCCGACAACAGCTTCTCGAGATCGATGCCGGGGCCATCGCGTCCGACCTTGCCGAGCGCCACCAGGCAGGCGCTCTGGATGTCGCGGTTGCGATCGCGATCGAGGAGCTGAGCCAGAGCCGGCACGATGCGATCGCGCAGGTCGATCGCGTTGGGCTTCCATGTGTCCGCGCGCACTTCGCCGCGGCGCGCACCGAGGTAGAAGTCGTCGGACCCGGTCACTGGCGCGCTGTCGGCCAGCGACGCTTCCTGCAGGAACTCGTCCTTGTTGAACTCCCACCAAACTTGCCAGCTCACCTCGTCGGGAATGCTCGGCCCCGCACCCGTCGTCGGTGTGCCGGGTGCAGGCGTCGCCGGCGCCGAAGGACCCGTCGTCGGGCCGCCCGGTGGCGGCGGCCCCGAAGGCGTGCCTGCACCGCGGTACTGTCCACCATGAGCGGGCAGGATCGTCACCAGACACAGCGCGGCGAACAGCACGGGGGCGTAGGCGAACATGGTCCTGACTCTATTCGTCAACCGGGGGTGGCGTAACCGCCGCCGCCGCCGCCGCCGACGACGACGACGGCCCCTTCCCGCATTGCACTGCGGCAAACTGCCTGCGCGCGCTCGTCAGAAGACGAGCGGAACCCAGGGCGTACTGGCCACGATCACCTCGCCGTCGGGGGAGACGAGCAGGTATCGCACGAGTGCCGCTTCGTGCAGCAACCACGGCAGTGCTGGCCAGCGCAGTTCGCCGACCCCGAGTGCACCGCCTTTGACCTCCCCCAAGACCCCGGGGCCCAGCGAGTTCCGCCAGTCGGCGAGCAGCACCTGCGGGGCCGCCGACCGCTGCAGCAGCCACAGTTCGAGGCCGCTCTGCGTGATCGGTACGAGCGGGTGCGGCCGGTCGAGGCTCAACTCGAGCACGTGGAAGTGCCCGTCGCCGACCTCCGTGCCGGCATAGAACGACGCCCTGCCTGGCTGCCGCACGATGGCACTGCTCGCGCGCGGAGCTGCCGTAGGTTCGAGCGCGAGCCGTTCCCAGGTCGGCGGCTCGCCGATGGTCCACGTGCCAAAACAGCCCTCGGTCATCGCGCCATCGAAGGCTTGCAGCACGAGCGCTTCGTCGCAGAACGCCTTCAGCCGAAAGCCGGCCACCTGCAGTGCGAGCACGTGCGGCCGATCGTCGCGCGGGGGCGATGGCGCCTTGGCCAACACCATGGTGTCGGGGCCGAGACGACGTTCGAGCCGCAGCTCGTCGCGGCGTCGATCCCACACGAAGCGGTAGTGCTGGTTCTCGTCGAGCCATCGCGCCACGACACCAAACGCCACGCTGTCCGACTTGCCGCGCGTTTCGGCGACCACGCGGTAGTCGCGCGCGTCGTCTTCGCCGATGCAGCGAACGACCCAGCTCGCGTTCGCTTCGCCACCGCCGCCAAACACCTGCCAACCTTCGCCGTCCGGCACCAACGTGCGCGCTGCAACGGGCGGCGCTGCCGCCACCGCGATGTGCACCGACGCACCGGCGGGCACCGACAGCTCGAGTGAGATCGGCTTGCCGACGGCATCGCTCGCGAAGTGCACGGCGTAGTCACCGTCGGGCAGATCGACGGGCCCCGCGCGCGGCCCTCGCAGCAGAGCCTCGGCTGCACCGGCGACGCGCACCTCGGCCGCGCTGCCACGCAAGAACCACTGTGACTGGCCCTCGGCCAGACCGGCGACCAGTAGGCCTGCTGCCAGCGCACCTGCCCTGCGTGCAATCGCGGCGAAACGGTGCATGGCGTGCATGCCCTGCATCATGGGCCATCGACGCCATTCGCGCGCAGCATGTTGCAGAACATGGCTCCCTGTTCGCGCGCGTCGTCGAGCGCCACGTGCGTGTGCGGCAGCGGGTCGCTCCATTCCGGCGGCAGCGCCCCCTTGATGCAATCGCGGTAGGCACGCTTCAGCAGCGCCATCGCGTAGGTCTTCACATCGAGCGCCGAATGGCCGAACGGCGAGAAGCCGTGAAAGCGCATCAGGTACCAGTACACCCACATGAAGTCGTAGCCCGCCGGTTGGCCAACGAAGACCGGGCGACCGGGCAGCTTGCGCACCCACTTCGCGTAGCGCGGCATCGCCGTCTCGGGCGACTCCGGATTCTCGCGCGCCTTCGCCAACGCTTCGGGAAACCCGCCCCACCATGTCATCGTGCGCGGATGCGGGGCCGCATCGGGCAACGGCATCAGGTTGACCGTGAACTCCTCGACGATCGTCTTGTCCGCGCGGTAAACGACCGATGCCAAACTCAGCATCGAATGCGGTCCCGGGATCGGGCCATCGGCTTCGACATCGGTGCTGACGTAGATCTCGTCTGGCATGGCTGGGTTCACCTACTTCGGAACAAGCTCGGGGCATCGGCAATGCCAGCGAGGTCGAGCTCCAACTCGATCCCGGTGCCGATCACTTCGGCCCCCGCGGTGAAGGCCCCCCACGCGCCCAATTCCAGTTCGGCGACATTGGCCGTGAATGCCACCTCGTAGGACTGTGGCTTGAAGGTCTCGTGCAAGTGGAATCGCACGGCCGGCGCCGCCGGCGACGACGACGACGAAGAAGACGTCGACGACGAAGAAGACGTCGTCGTCGTCGTCGTCGTCGTCGTTGAGCGCTGCACCGACAGCACCACTTGGAACCACTCGGTCGAGACCTCACGGATGCGCGCCGACAGCATGTACCCGCCGCGCGAAGCAGCGCCGCCCCAACGGCCCTTCTGCAGGTCTTCGGGATCGACGACTGCGCGCAGCTCGCGCTTGGCCAGCTGACTGAGGCCGGCGATGAGCTTGGTGGTGTCGCCGAGCCACCGATCGCGCGACATCGCGATGCCTTGAAACGGCCTGAGTTCGTCGCCGAGCGGCGACCTGCTGGGGACAGCCGCTGAGTCCAGCCAGAGCGGGACGATCCGCTTGCCCTGTCGCTTCGCTTCGCGCGCTTCCGCTTGCATCGCGGTCGAGCCCAATGCGGACGGCCCGACGACGGACAGCATGACTTGGGCGGCCGCGAGTTCGCGCTGAAGGGCGTCTTGCCACACTTCGCCAAACTCGACCTTCGCATCCCAGAAGACCTGTGCACCGGGCACCTGCGATTCGATGAGCCGCACGAGTTCCTCGGCCCGGTCCACCGGCAGATCAGCGCGGCTGTAGCTCAGGAAGAACCGCACCGTTCCGTCGCTCGGCGACGCGTTCGCGGCCGCGCCTTGCGAAGCAGTCCTGAACTTGGCGAGTACGGCCCCGCGCTCCGACTCGTCGAAGTAGCGCTCGTGCCGCGTGGCAACGC
>JBDSBS010000370.1:0-5919 GCA_039921435.1 Planctomycetota bacterium
CGCGCGGCTGGGTCGAGGGCTACATTCGGTAGTGCGGTCGTTCGCAGCCGTCCAGACCCGCCGTTTGGTCGTGGCCAGCGTCGGCCTGCAAACCGAGGGCATGGATCGAACGTCACCTCTCGTTGGCGGGCAAGCGGACCACGCGTGGGACCCGCGACGTTGCTCCGCAAAGGCGAGCAAATCTGTTGACGTTCGCCGTCGGCTCCGGCACGGTCAGCTCGGCGCGCGGCCGCATGTGCACGTCGAGCACGGTCGCCAGTGCCACCGGCTCGCTGCTCGCGCCGCCGGTCGTGCAAGTCGGTTTCTTTGGAGCCGGTGGTTACACCAGCGACCTGCCGGCCCCGTCTCGAGCGCATCGGCCACTGCTGTGGCGCCACGTTCCAGTCCTTCTACCAGGACTGGCAGCTTTCGGAGCAGTTCGATCTCGCCAACACGAGCATCACCCTGACGCCGAACAGCGTCGCGGCGCCGACCTCCTACGTCGTCACCGCCGGCACCACGGCGCCTGACTTGACCAAGGTGAACGCGACCCCGAACTCGATCGCCGACACCGCGGTGGTGTCGTTCCCGCTCGGCTTCACCTTCACCTACGTCTCAGGCTCGACGGCCAGCATCGGTGCATGCATCGACGGCTTTGTCTGGCTCGACCCGGCGATGACGGTGGCCGACCCGACTCCCACGGTCGCCGAACTGATCGGCAGCTCGGTCGCGCAGACTGCCCGCGTCGCGCCGTTCTGGTTCAACTTCCACGCCGGCCGCAACACGACGACACATCCCAATGCCGGTCTGCACGTGATGACCGACACTTCGGGAGGGCCTGGCAACAGCGTGTGCTACGTCACCTGGTACAAGGTCGGCCTCAGCGCGCAGACCGCTATCGGCGGCGCGTCGGTCAGCGACATGCAGTGCGTGTTGCATGAGGCGACCGGCGCCATCGAGATGCAATTCGGCGCCATGCAGGTCAACAGCGCGACGCTCGGCATCACCGGCTTCTCGCCGGGTCGAATCGGCACGGTCCCGTCCTTCCACCCCGGGCCGCGCGACCTATCGAGCGAACTGCCCGTGGCGACTGGGCCTGACAGCGGCGCTCACGGGCTGAGTCACGGGACCAGCATGCAGGCGCGGCCTATTGTCGGCACGTCGATCACCTTCCAGTCCTACAACCAACCGGCGAGTGCGGTGCTCGGCCTCATGTGCTTTGACACCGGGTCGTTCCAGCCGAGCGTGCACGTTCCGGGTTTGATGGCCCGTGGCTGTGGCATCAGCATGTCGCCGACGTTCCTGATCACGGAGGTCGTGGCGCTGCCGACCGGCACCTGGACGTCGCTGCCGTTGGCGATCCAGACGAGCTGGATGGGTCTGCAGTTCTACAGCCAGTGGTTCACCACAGACGTCAATCTGCTGCTGAGCTCCAGCAACGCCTTGAAGCTGACTGTCGGCCTGAACTGACTCGCCGTCGCTGATCGACATCCCGGCGAACGCGTCGCTCGCCGGGATCCACCGCCCTGGCCGGATGCTCGGCGTCGCCAGCCCGCCAGCTCACGCCGATTGAGCAAGCACCCCCTCCGGTGCAGAATGCCCACCAGGCCTCCTGTGCACGACACTGCCTACTTGCTGCTGCGTTGGGCGCACGGCGACGACGACGCCGGACCACAATCCTTTGGCTCGCTGGCGACAGGCCGGCGCTAGCCTCCGGGCTGTCATGGACACGCGGCCCTCGCCACCAGATCACCAAGGCGCGGACTCGCCGCACCCGACCCACATCGGCCACTACAAGATCCTCGACACGCTCGGCGAGGGCGGCATGGGCACGGTCTACCTGGCCGAACAGCACCTGCCCATGCAACGCCGCGTCGCGCTGAAGCTCATCAAGCTCGGCATGGACAGCAAGGCGGTCGTCGCTCGCTTCGAGCAGGAACGCCAGGCGCTCGCGATGATGCAGCACGACGGCATCGCGCGCGTCTACGACTGCGGCACGAGCGAGCGCGGGCAACCGTTCTTCGTCATGGAACTGGTCAAGGGCCAACCGCTGGCAGCGTTCTGCGAGCAGCACAAGGTCCCGCTGGCGGATCGACTGCAGCTCATGCGGCAAGTCTGCGCAGCCGTGCAGCACGCGCATCAGAAGGGTGTCGTGCACCGCGACCTCAAGCCGGGCAACGTGCTCGTCTTCGACGACGGCGGCCGACTGCAGGTCAAGATCATCGACTTCGGACTGGCCAAGGCGATGGGGCAGAAGCTCGTCGAAGCGTCGCTGTTCACCGAGGCGGGGCAGTTGGTCGGCACGCCCGAGTACATGGCGCCCGAACAGGCCGACCTCAAGAACGTCGACATCGACACGCGCGCCGACATCTACTCGCTCGGCGTGATGCTCTACGAAGTCCTGGTCGGCTGCCTGCCATTCTCGGGCCAAGAACTGCGGCAGAAGGGGATCGTCGAGATGCATCGCCTGCTGCGCGAGGTCGAGCCGCCAAAGCCCAGTTCGCGGCTGTCGCGCAGCGGCCAGTCGTCGGCCGACATCGCCGCCGCGCGGTGCATGGGCGTCAGCACGCTCAAGAAGGTGCTGCGCTGTGACCTCGACTGGGTCGTGCTCAAGGCTCTCGAGAAAGACCGCAATCGCCGCTACGAGACGGCCAACGCGTTGGCCGCGGACCTGCAGCGCTTCCTCGACCACGAGCCACTCGTGGCGGGACCGCCGAGTGCGAGCTACCGCCTCAAGAAGCTCGTGCGGCGCCACCGCGGGCAGGTCCTCGCGGCCGCCGCGATCCTGCTAGCACTCATCGGCGGCGTCATCGGCACCTCCGCGCAGTACCGGCGCGCCGAGCGCGAGAAGGAGGCGGAGCAGCAGAGTGCAGGTCGGGCCAAGCACAACGAGGAACTCGCTCAGGACAAGGCCGCCGAGGCCCTGCGTGAGAAGGAACGCGCCGACCAGAAGGCCGACGAAGCACAGCGCAGTGCCAAAGAGCTTGCCGACATGCTGCGCGTGACGCAGCCGCTGGCCTGGCTCGTGCTGCACGACCGAGCGGTCGCTGGCGAAGCCGAGCTGCACCCGCCTTGGCCCACCAAGATCCCCGCCATGCAGAGCTGGTTGCGCGATACCGAGTCGCTGCTGGCCGTGCGCGGCAACCTCGAACTGACCGTCGCCGAGTTCGAGGCCGATGCACTGCCGCCGACCACGGATCAGTTGAAGAGCGACCGCCGCACACATCCCGACTGGGTTGCCTACGAGGCCTTGAAGCGGCGGGTGTCGGCGCTGCGGCGAGCCAAGCAAATCCGACAAGGCCAACTGGCCCTCGACGTGCCGACGCCGGACCTGTCGTTCCTCGCGGCGGCGGCGAAGAACGCGGCGAGCCCGAGCGCTGTGTCGTGGGAAACACTGGCGACCCGCACCGATCACTTGATCCGCAGCGGCGGCCAGGAAGCCCTGGCACTGGCCTTCGCGCGCGCCGCGCTCGAACGGGCGACCATGCCGGATTCGCAACGCACCTCGTTGACGACGTTGGCGCGGGCCTTGGTCGCCAATGGCCAAGACACCGAGGCCCTCGACTGCATGGCCCGCGCAATACAAGGCGCACCGCCCGAACAGCTCTCGGCACTGCGCGCTCGTGACCTCGAGCTGCGCCTCGCCATCGTCGAGAGCGAAACGCGCCTGGCTGCCGCCGAACAGGAACTCGCCGCACTCTCGGCGCACCTCGATCGCCGCCGCACATTCCGGTTCGCCAACAACTTCATGCAGTTCCTGCACGGCGCGACCGTCGACCTGCTGCACAAGCTCGACATACTGGCCAACGAACGGGTGCCGGTAGTCTCCAAGCGCCTGAGCTGGGCCAGGCGCACGGCCGAGCTCTCGCCGCGTCATCCGAATGCGCGCGTGAGCTGGAGCGAGGTGCGTGCCGCGATCGCCAAGGCCGACGGCATCGTTGCGAGTCAACTGTACCGTGACGCGCCCATCTCGCTGCGCGACGAGGACCTGACGGGTCTCGTGCCGATCGGCATGAACCCCGCAACCAAGCTGTGGGAGTTCTACGAACTGCGCAGCGCCTGGGACGGCGTGACCGATCCCGCCAGCATCGCGATCCCCTCGCATCGCCCCGATGGCTCGATCGCCGTCGACGGCGGCACCGGCATCGTGTTCGTGCTGCTGCCCGGCGGCGAGTTCTCGATGGGTGCGCAGGACCTGGACCCCAACCTGCCCAACTACGCCAACGACGCCAAGGCGCAGGACTGGTGGCACCCGGTCACGCTGCGGCCGTTCCTGTTGGCGCGGCACGAGATGACGCAGGCGCAATGGGCCCGTCTGTGGAACGGCACGGCTGATCTGCGCGAGCCTGGCCTGTACGCGGGCCTCGATCACCCCGTCGAACAGGTGGACTGGCATCAGTGCAACGACACGCTCACGCAGTACGGGCTCTGCTTGCCGACCGAGGCGCAGTGGGAGTACGCGTGTCGGGCCGGCACGACGACCCAGTGGCACTGTGCCCAAGAGGCTCTACCTGCGTACGCCCGCCTCGACGACCGCCCGCGTGGCGCCGCGGGACTGCCGGCATCCCATCTGCCAGTCGGATCGTTGGCCGCCAATGCGTTTGGCCTGTTCGACCTGCACGGCAATGTCAGCGAGTGGTGCCGCGAGCCGTACGGCAGCTATGCCGATTTCGAACAACCCGGAGATGCGCTGCGGTCCTCGACGAACAACGCGTACTTCGTGCGAGGCGGAGCGTTCGCCGACCCGCCAGCCCGCGCAGCGTCGCATGCGCGTCAGGCCGCGCACAGTCGCACCCGCAGCCAAACGATCGGTCTGCGGGCGGCGCGGCCGCTGCAGTCGTGATCGCGCCTCTCAGGGCTTCCCCGCATCACTCGGGAAGAAGCGCTTCATCGCCAGGAAGTGCTTCTCGAACAGATGCCAGCTCGCAAAGCCGACGCACCAGCTCGCCGCCATGCAGACGATCATGAATGCGACCAACAGGCATTCGGCAGCGATGCGCTCGCGCAGCCACGACGCCACGGCATCCGGCAACAGCCGCGCCCCGTGCTTGGTCACGGCCTCGATGACGAGGAAGTGCGTCAGGTAGATGCAGTAGCTGTACTTGCCGAACGAGCCGAGCCAGGGCGCGGAAAAGCCGCGCGCGAACGCGGCCGAGCTGCGCGCGAGCACCAACAGTCCGACACCAAACGACACCGCGCACAACAGCCCCCAACGCTGCTGACCCAGCGACTCTGGCACCGAGTTGCCAGTCGCCCACGCCACAACGAGCAGACCGCAGGCACCGAGCAACGTGCACAGGCCACCAAACCACTTGCCTGGCGATGGCAGGATCGCGAGCAGCGCACCGGCGGCCAGCGCATCCATGCGGCACGGCGTCAAGAAGTGTGTGCCCGCCAGGCCCTGCCCGAGCAACACGAAGCGCAACGCGATGGCCGCGACGATGACGGCAATGCAGGTCGGCGCAAGCGCGCGCCGCGGTAGCCACCAGACCAGTGCTGGCCAAACCAGATAGAACTGTTCTTCGATCGCCAGCGACCACGTGATCAAACGGGCCGGATCGAACCCGGCTTCACCCCACAGCGCGAAGCGGATGTTCTGGTAGTAGAGCAAGTACGACGTCTGCTCCGCTGTGCTGGCCGGCGGCCGGCGCAGCACCCACAGCAGCAGCGCGATGACCAGGTAGTAAAGCGGGAAGATGCGCAGCACACGGCGCGCGTAGAAGTTGCGGAAGTAGTGCGGCGAGCCCTTGCTGCGCACGAGGATGCCCGTGATGAGAAAGCCGCTGAGCACGAAGAACACGTCGACGCCGCACCAACCGAGCATCGCCATGCGTGCCAGCGGTTGGCCGAGGTCGATGCCGAGCAGCGGTGCGATGTAGAGGCTATGCATGACCACCACGAGCAGGATGGCGAAGCCGCGCACGCCGTCGAGCGCGTGCA
>JBDSBS010000371.1:0-9481 GCA_039921435.1 Planctomycetota bacterium
CCGGCGACGTGCCGTGGCTCGACACACTGCTGATTCCGGTGCAGTGATCCCAATTCCGTTGCGTTCCGGCTCGGAAGGCCGCGGTGTGCGTTCAACCGTGGTCAGTGTGCCTGGCGGGTCAGCTCGATCGTTCGGCCGAACTTCGTCTCGTCCTTTCGCGTCGTGTCGATGACGTGCATCTGCGCTGCGTAACCGCCGATGCTCACGGTGAGAACATGGTGGCCGCGGGGAACGCACGTCCATGTTGCGCTGCCCGTGGCGTCGCTCGTCGCGACTCGATTCGCGGTCCCGCATCGCAGCGTCACGAGTACGCCCGCGAGTGGCTGACCGTCACCGGCGACCCGGCACACAACGGTAGTGGCCGGTGGCACGTGCACGTCGCGGTGCACGGGAGCACCAGTCATGCACACCAGGAAGTCGGTCTTGGTCTCCCCGCCGACTCGCAAGAGGTAGCCGCCTGGCTTCTTCGGCGTGACATGGAAGTAGCCGTCGGGCGTCGAATCGACGCGATACTCGACGTCCAGAGGGGTTCGAGCGCTGAAAACTTCGAGGCCGATGCCTCCGATCGGCAGGCCGTCGGGGCCGAAGGTCCGGCCGTGGATCAGTGCGGGCCTCTGCATCTGCAATTGCAGTGGCTCATCGCACGATACCGGGCTCAGCCATAGCGGCACGAACCCTTCGCTGCGCACGAGCAGGCTCCATGGGCCGGATGTGGCTGTGCGAACCTCGAAACGTCCGTGTGGGTCCGCGAAGGGCATGCCTGGCAACTGCTCCGCTTGGGTTCGTGTCACTTCGACTGGCTCCAAAACGATGCCGAACGTCGACACGGGCGCCTGCAATTCGTCGCGCACGACGCCAGACAACAGGTGGTCGGTCAGGCCGGTGGGATTGGTCGGGCTGACCGGCCTGTCGGGTACGGCCGGTTCTGGCCTGCCGGGGTTCGATGGCGCCACGGCGCCGCGCTGCGATTGCATCAGGAAGGCCGTCGCGACGACCGCGCCGATCAGCAGGGTGCCGAGCAGTGCCATGGCAGTTCGGCTGCTCGTGCGTGGAGTTAGTGGCTCGGACTGCACGTGCAGCGCCTACTCCTTCTTCTGCGCCGCCAAGAACGCAATCAGGTCGCGCAGCTGCCGCTTGCTCAATGCGCCACCCATCGGCGGCATGGCGCTCGTGCTGTTTGCAGTGCGTTTGCTGATGCGACTCCAGGCGACGTCCACCGGCTTGCCATCGACGCCGACGATCGTGACTGCGCCATCCTGGTCCTTGCTCACGAAGCCCGTCAGCATCGTGCCGTCGTGTAGGTCGAGTGTCGTCGAGCCAAAGCCCTCGGCAATGCGCGCGCTCGGGGTGATGAGCGCCTCGATCAGGTAGTCGCGCGTCTGCGCCTCGCCGATGCCGTCGAGCCGCGGACCGGCGTTGCCCCCCGTGCCCTGTAGGGTGTGGCATCGCGTGCAGTTCGTTGCTTCATTGTCGAAGAAGACCTTGCGCCCGGCCTTCGTAGCGCCTCCTTCGCGGCAGACGAGGTATTCGCCGAGTGGGCCGGCAGCAGCGGCCGCCGCGTCGCGTTTCGCCAGCAAAGCCTTCACGGCCGGTGCCGTGTGCTTCTCGGCGGCGTCGAGCAGGTCGAGTTGGATCGCTGTCGCTACTTCGCCGCGCTCGAGCTTGCCGAGCCAAACTTCGAGGAGCTTCGTGGCGGCTTCGTGCTGCATAAAGCCGAGCGCTACGAACGCGGCCTGCTTCTCGCCGAGCGAAGCGTTCTCGAGCAGCGTCGCGAGCACCGGAATGGCGCTCTCGGGGGCGGTGCGCGACAGCAGTTCGACGGCGCGCTGGCGCAACGGTGCTGGCGCCGAGCCGTCGATCGTGGCGAGCGCGTGCTGTAGTTCGGGTGCGTGCATCGCATCGAGTGCATCGAGCGCGGCGATGCGCGCGTCATCGGACTGCTGTGCTGCCGCGACGAGTGCTGCCAGTGCTTGCGCGCAGCCGACGAGTCGCATCTGCCCGGCCGCTTTGGCGGCCGCCTCGGCCACCACGGTGTCGGCGAACATCAGCGGCGTCGACCCTTGGAAGCACTGACTCACAACCTCGGCCTTGGGGTGAACGCATGGCCGCCAGTTGCCGCCGACGCGGTCTTGCCCGTGCGGCGTGGCCCACTCGGCGAGGACTTCGATCGCTTCGATGCGCACAGCCTTCGGGTGGTTCTTCATGCAGGCCAGGTGCACGAGCGCTTCGCCGTTCTCGGTCTCACCGAGCATGCGGTTGGCGTTGATCGCGCGCCAGTCGATCGCCTCCGTGTCGGGCGTGTCGTCGTAGCACAGGCGCGAGAGTGCGGGCATCGCGGCAGGGATCGGTTCTTCGTAGATGGCGCGCGCGGCCTCGTAGCGCAGGCTCGGTTCGGCGTCGCGGAGGAAGAGCGCGACCTCGGCGTCCTTCTGGCGCGCAAGTGCGAGCAACACGCCGAGGCGAACGGCTGTGCTAGCGTCGGACTTGGCGACGAGCAGCGCCGCGCGCGGCGCGACGGAGGCGAGAGCGAACACCGCGGCGTGGCGCAGCACGTGGTCGCGGTCGTCGTTGTGCCGCAACAGTTCGATGAGGTCCTCGCTGGCCTCGGCGGCGCTTGCACCGAGGCGGGCGAGTGCGAGTGCGGCCTCCTTGACGAAGCGTGAGTTGCCGTCCGAGAGCGCCTTCTGCAGCTGGGGTAGTGCGCTCGTGACGCGGGCGTCACCGAGCACTCGCGCCGTCATGGCTCGCACGTCGGCGTCGCCACAGTCCAACAGATCGAGCAGACCGTCGAGCAGCTTCGGCTGCTTGCGTCCGAGCACGCCGAGGCCCCAGATGCCGTGCAGTCTGGCGAGACGCGAGTCGCTCTGTTTCGCTGCCGCGAGCAGTTCGTCGGTGGCGCCGAGGTCGACGAGCGCAAACTGCGCCGCCTGTCGAACGCGGCGGTCGGCATGCGCGAGCAGTGCACTCAGCTGGCTCGGGGCGCGTTCGCGCAGGTTGCTCGCCAGCAGGTTCGCGCCATTGCGCAGCGCCATGTCGTTGGCCATCTGCGGTGTGCGCACGCGGTAGATGCGGCCCTTGCCGGTCTTGGTCCAAGTAGAGACCCAGTCGAGCACGTACATCGACCCGTCGGGACCGAAGTCGACGTCGGTGGCCAGCACGCTCCAGATCGGCTTCTCGGTACTCACGAGTTCGTAGCCAGCACCAGCCCGGCTGAGCCGCAGCGCGTGCACGCCGCTGTAGCTGTTGCCGCCACGGAAGTCGCACAAGAAGAAGCAGTCGCGATAGCGCTCGGGCAGGCCGACGCCGGGGTCGTAGGCGAGGCCAGACGGGCCGTCGGCGAAGTTCATGATCGGCGGCATGATCCACGCGGGCTGGCCCGGATGGCGCGGATGCCACATCTTCTCGCGGTTCCAGGCACCGCGGTCCGAGAGCCACTGGTAGCCGATGCGCCAGCCGCTGTCGGCGCCGGCAGTGATCGGCACGAAGCGCGCGCGGTCGCCGCCGTCGCTGTTGTTGTCGCCCGTGAACAGGTTGCCCCACTGATCGAAGGCCAGTTCTTGCGGATTGCGCAGGCCCTTGTGCACGACCTCGAGGTCGCTGCCGTCGAGCTCGCATCGCAGCACCGCACCTTCGTGTGGATACGCCAACGTGCGCTCGCCTTGCTGCACGTGGAAGCCGCGGTCGCCGATCGAGAAGTAGAGGCGACGGTCGGGGCCGACGATGAGGCCGTGCAGGTCGTGGCCGATCAGGGAGGTGTGTACGCCGAAGCCGTCGTGCACGACGCGGCGCTCGTCGGCGATGCCGTCGCCGTTGGTGTCTCGCAGGCGCCACAGTTTGGGGATGTTGGTGAAGAAGACATCGTTGCCGACCGGCAGCACGCCCGAACCTATGCCGTCCGCCAGTTCGTTGAAGCCGTCGGCGAAGACCGTGCTGCGGTCGAGGGTGCCGTTGCGGTCGGTGTCGACGAGCATGCGCACGCGTTCGGAGAACGCCGCGTACTTGGGGATGTCGTTCGGGATGTACTTCTCGTACTTGGCGATGCGATCGGCGACCGACAGGCAGGCGAGATCGGCATCCTTCCACTGCATGTAGCTGCGCGTATCGAAGACGCCGTCGTTGATGCGGAACGTCTCGGCGACGTAGAAGCGCCCTTTGCCGTCGATCGCGAAAGCGACCGCATTGCAGAGGTCCGGTTCGGCGGCGATCAGGTCGCAGACGAGGCCGGGCGCGAGCTGGAAGCTGGCGATCTGCTTCTGCGCTTCGTCGCTGGCGGGGGCGACGAAAGGGCCGGGCTTGGCTGAGTTCGCGGCTGCGTCGTGCTGCGCCGGGGAGAGGGTGGACAGCGTGAGCGAGGCGAGAACGAGCAGGCGGTGGCGCAACATGGCTGGCCCATGCTCGCCGGGACGGGCTGGCATTGCGAGCGCGCGGCGTGTGTTGTGACCGAGCGAAGGCGATACGATGCTCGCCCATGGTCGAACACGCGAGCGGTGGCGTGCAACTGGCGCCTGGCTGGCTTGCCGAACTAGCCTGGCTTGCCGGGCGCGTCGTCGACCGAAGGCCGACCCGCGACTAGCGTCGGCGGCCGTGTTCCGCGCTCACACGTGCTTCCACTGGCTTGATGTCTGCTTTGAGCGCGCGGTTCTTGACAACGATCATCAAGCTGAGCCCCGAGCCAACCAGCGTCGTGACGACGAGACCGAATCCGAAGATGTATATGTCTTCCATACCCTCACCGGTTTGCCGGCAGCATCAGTGCGCCGAGCGAGAGAATGGACGGCACCCAGAGACCGACGAACAGACCCTGCTCGTGTGAGCCCGTGAACCACAGCCCGATCGACAGCAGGAAGGAGATGAACGCGCCCAGCAGTATGAGCAGGCGGGCGCGTGTTGCGGCGGCGGTCACTGCTGCATGCGATGTTGCGGCGTCGGATTGCATGGTAGTTTTTGTCTTGCGAGGAGTTGGCGTGCGATCCACACACGCGGAGCGCTCGCGGGAGTTCGTGTGACGGCATCGTGCGGATGCGGTCTGTTGCGCAATGGGCAAGCGTGGGTCCGCGAGCAGGCGATCAGCGGCGTGCAACTGGCCGTAGGCGAGCAAGGCCACCGTCGACGCGCAGCACGTGACCACTGGTCCAGCTGTTCGCGGGATCGAGCAGCCACACGATCGCGGACGCAACGTCCTCCGGTTCGCCAATTCGCCCGAGTGCGTGCATCGAACGGGACGCTTCCAGCGCACGTTCGTTCGAAGTGATCGGCTCGGCCATCTTGGTACGCACGAGCCCCGGAGCGACCGCGTTGAAGCGAAGGCCTCGTGATGCGTAGGTCGCGGCTGCGGAGCGAACGAGCCCTTCGACGCCCGCCTTTGCTGCGGCGATTGCGTCGTGGTTTGCGAGGCCGGTGCTGGCAGCGGCAGAGGAGCAGAACACGACCGAACCCCCTTGCCGCATGACCTTGCCCGCCGCGCGCGCGACGTGGAACGCCGCGGTCAGGTTGCGCGCCAGCACGTCCTGCCACTCGGTGTCGCTCGTCAGATGTGCCGGCTTGAGCAGAATGCTGCCGACACACAATGCGATGCCCGCGACGGTGCCGCCGAGGTCTCCGGCCACGCGTAGGCACTCGTCGATTTGTTCCGGCACGGTCACATCGCAACTTGCGGCACGTGCCCTGGCATCGAAGTCGATGGCCTGCAGGCGCTCCGGATTGCGCGCGGCGAGCACGACGCGGGCCCCGCGGGTGAGCAGGCTTCGTGCGACGGCGGCCCCGATGCCGCCCGCGGCGCCGAGAACCAGGAACGCGCCGGTGGCGCTCCAGGAGTTGGGGGCGGTGGGGTCCGTCGGTGTCGCTTCGCTGTTGGCCATCGGCGCGGACATTCGTTCACCTTCCTGGACCGGATGCGGCCCGGCCTGAAGGCCGTTGGCCAAACTTGCAACCATGCAACGCGAGCGAGCGAAGACCCGAGGCGAAACCCGCGGGGAGCCGTTCGCGTCCTGATCTCATTGCATCGGTTTCGAACTCGCGCGGCGACTACTGTGCCAACGCTCACTCACCCACAACCAAAGACCCCCATGTTTGGCATCTTCCGTCGCGATCCCGCCAAGAAGCTCGAGGCTGAGTATCTGCGTCTGCTCGAACAGGCACGCGACCTGCAGCGGGACGGTGACATACGTGGTTACGCCGATGCCACGACGCGAGCCGAACAGCTCGCGCAGCAGATCGAGAAACTGCAGGCTGACGGCAAGACGGGGCAAGCTCGGTGATGGGTGCCGCGGCAGGCCTCACGGGTGCTCAGGCTCCGCTCAGCGAATGACGGCCTCGACGGATCGGACCGTCAGCTGGACTTCGAAGTAGCGTCGGTCGCGGGGCACCATTGGGCTGTTGTACCCCATCGTTCGCAGCGGGCCGGAAGCAACCCACGCCCCGTTGGTAGTCGTGAGGAACGTTTCCAGGCGGGAGCGCAGACGCTCGACCCGATCGCGGCGATCGTCGCCAATGGCACCGATGCTCAGGACAGTTGTCGCGGGTGCGTCGACGACCTCGACGCCGCCATCGGTCGTGCGCGGTATCGTGCTCGGATCGCCGTACAGGAACGCCATGCGAGTCGGGCGCTCGGCTGCACGTTCGGTGTCAGCCTGCCAGTCCATTTGCACCGGCGTGGTCATCGCGATGTCGTTGGCCTCGATGTGTCGAAACAGCGGCAAGAAGGCGCTGCTGCTGCCGCCCTGCAACGTGGTGCGGACCATGCGGTACGCTGGGTAGTGCCGCAGCTCGATCTCGTCGACCGCGCCGAATCCGGGAAAGCCCGCGGGCAGCTCTGCTTGCTGCCGCGGCACGAACGTCAGTGTCTCCACCAGATCGTCGAGGGCGAGGCGCAGGCTCGGCACGGGGCGGCCGCCGTCGACTGCGGTGTTGGCGCTGCGCAGGGCTGCATCGAGTCGGTGACGCGCGGCGGAGCCGACCGGGAGTCGCGTGCCGGCTGCAGCGGCGAGGGCGATGGTGGTCGCGAGATCGCTGTCTTGCTCGAGCAGGGTCCCGAGCGCGACTGCTGTCTCGGCCCGGGCCGGCAGGTGTGATGGGTCGAAGATGCTGCTTTGGGCAAGCATGGCAGAGGGGGAGCAGGCGAGCAGGACGAGAGCGCTGGATCGCATGTCAGAGCATTCGCCGGAGCAGGTCACGTGGATGCGGCAACCGACCGGGTGGCCTCGGACCAGCCGGTGGTCGGGCGCGCCGGTGTGCCCGGCGCGCTTGCCGACGTGCGAGCCTGAGCCAGTAGGATGCGCTGAAGTCATGTCGCTATCGACCAAGCGGTGGATTCCCGTCGCGGTACTGCTCGCCTGCGGCTGCGCCGGTCGGCCGCCTGCACCCGCACCGACGAAGGCACCCGCATACGCGCTCACCCATCAGGACCGGCTGCCGTTGCCCGAGCAGAACCACGCGTACCGCTGGCTCGACGTCATGCAGGAGGTCGCGGCGCGCGACGTCGAACGCGTCGGTGCGAAGCCGACCGTGTTGTCGCGACAGATGATGATCTGGGCCGTCGCCATGTTCGATGCCTGGGCGGCCTACGACGAGGGGGCGATCGGCACGCGGCTCGGTGGCAGCCTGCGCCGGCCGGCCGCCGAACGTACTCTCGCCAACAAGCAGAAGGCGATCGCCTTCGCCAGCTACCACGCGCTGCTCGGCGTCTATCCGGCCGACGCCGGCTATCTGCGCGACCAGATGCTGGCGCTGGGGTTCGATCCCGACGACGGGTCGCGCGACACGAACACGGCGCAGGGCATCGGCAACACGGTGGCGGCGACGCTACTCGCCTACCGGTTGCACGATGGCGCCAACCAGCTCGGCGACGAGGCCGGCAGCGACGGCTCGCCGTACTCCGACTACACGTTCTACCGACCGGTCAACCCGCCCGATCGCATCGTCGATCCCGACCGCTGGCAGCCGATCCCGTTCACGCGCGTCGACGGTTCGACGTTCACGCCGGGGTTCCTGACGCCGCACTGGTTCCGCGTCGCGCCGTTTGCGCTCGAGTCGTCATCGCAGTTCCGCGCCGAACCGGTGCCGACGACCAAGGCGAACGACGCGCTGCTGCGGCAGCAGACCGAAGCCGTGCTGACCATGAACCAGACGCTGACGCCTGAACAGAAGGCCATCGTCGAGTTCATGCGCGACGGCCCGCGCTCGACGGGACAGAGTGGGCATTGGCTGCGTTTTGCCCAGGACGTGTCGCGGCGCGACAACCACGACCTCGATCGGGACGTCAAGTTGTACTTCGCGGTCGCCACTGCCGCGTTCGACGCCTTCATCGCCTGCTGGGAGACCAAACGCTTCTACGACAGCTCGCGGCCGTGGACGCTCGTGCGGCACTACCACCAGGGCCAGCAAGTGCGCGGCTGGGCGGGGCCGCAAGGTGGCGTCGTCGAGATGCCTGCCGAGGCGTGGCATCCGTATTCGCCGTACGTGTTCGTGACGCCGCCGTTCCCCGGCTACACGAGTGGGCACGCGACCGTCAGTGGCGCTTGCAGCAAGGTGCTCGAGCTGTTCACGGGCAGCGACCACTACGGCGCGCGCGAGGTGCGCAACTGCTGCGAACTCACCGAGATGACGGCTGGCGCCGACGTGGCGCTCGACCTGCCGACGTTTTCGGCCACTGCGGAGATGGCGGCGCGGTCGCGCGCGATGGGTGGCTACCACATCCCGATCGACAACGACGTCGGGCTGCGCATAGGCCGCGAACTGGCGACGTGGTCGTGGCCCCGAATCCGCGCCTATTGGGAAGGTACCGCCAGCGTTCGGCCCTAGTCGGCGGCAGGGCTGGAAGCACGTGGCCTTGTGACCGCAGGCCCCCCGAGTGCCCTTGGCGGCTTCGATGGTCACGGTGATTCTGACGGGTCCGCGAAGCTGCATAGCGCCACCTGGAGCGCCTCTGCCCTTGGGCGGTACCGGTTCGCCGAACTGCAGCCCGGCCCTGCTGACGGCGCTGCTCGAGCTCGCGGGTTGCTACTCGCTCGCGCAGATTCGCAGGACGGAGCGCGTCCGCACGGAGCACGCCGAGGTGGCATTGCGTATCTGGGCCGATGCTCCTGGCCCCAAGCTGAGCGATCCGCCCTCGCCGCTGGGCAACGCGTTCGTCGCGCTCCTTATTCTACCCAGTCGACTTCGTGTTCAGCACCGTCGTCGCGATTGGGGCTCCGGCTCGCATCCGACGAGGGGATGGAATCGCAGCGTATCGAGAGCTGATCGCCCCGCTGCGGCGATTCCCGGTCACGCCGTTGGCCGTCGAACTCGTCGGCGATCCTGAGGCCTCGCAACCGCGAACGCCATCTCGCGACGATGTCGGCGGCGCGATCCGACGCGGTGATTCGCTCCGCGCGTCAGAACGCAAACACGATGTCGAGCGCGTTCGTCATCGTCAAACCGAGCGCCGCGCCTGCATCCAACACGAGCGATTGGTAGGCGACGTTGTAGCCGACGAACGCGGGGT
>JBDSBS010000372.1:0-2674 GCA_039921435.1 Planctomycetota bacterium
TCCGGCTTCTCCGGCTTCTCCGGCTTAGCCGGCGCTTCGTCGGGCTTCGTCGGCGCCTCCTTGCCGGCAGCCTTCTCCGCCTTGCCCGAAGCGATGCGCGCCTTCTCCGCCTCGATGGCCGCGGCCCAGGCGTCGGGATCGAACCCCATGGGGCCCCGATCACCCGCATAGGCGATCTTGCCATCGAGACCGATGAGGTAGAGCCGATCGGGCCAGCCGCCGTACGCGACCGAGGCCTTGTCGTCGACACGGTCGACGAGGGCCGGCATCGGCAGCTCAAGGTCTTTCACGCACGTGCCGGCCACCTTCGAACGCTCGGCATCGTCGATCGGATCTTCGACCAGGCCGAACGCGGACGGCGCGTTGCCGTCGATCGGGTGCGCCTCGCGCACATAGACGAGGAAGAACGCCACTTCGCCGCTGTGCTTGCCGTAGATCTCGCGCAGCCGACCGGCTGACTTGCGGAACGGCGGTCAAGTGTAGCTGCCGAACACGAGCGCCACGGGTTGCTTGCCGCGCAGCGACGAGAGCTTCACCGTCTTGTTCTCGACACCGAGCATCGGCAGGTCGAAGTCCGGGGCCATGTCGCCGACCTTGGGCAGCTTCGCTGGCTTGCGCTGCATTAGTGGTTTCGGCGGCAGCCGCTTCGGAGCGAGCGCGAAGTCCGCCGCGTCGATCACGCCGTTCTCGTCGCGATCGAGGTTGGCAAACGCTTCGGCCGAGCGCGGGTACTCGCTCTTTTCGATCTTGCTGTCGCCGTTCTTGTCGTACTGCTGGAGCAGCTTTGCCAGCGCGTCGGGGCCCGGCGTGCGGCCTGCTCGCTGACTCGGGGCCGCCGTCGTCAGCAGCATCGCCGCTGCAGCAAAGAGAAGGTGTGCCTGCATGGTTCTCCTGGAAATCGTCGGGGCATCATCGGCCGCTCTGACCGGGCAACGCCAGCCCCTCCCCACTCCTCATCCGGTGTCGAGCAGAAAGCGAGCATTGCCGAGCTTTGCCTTGAGCGGCGCACCGCGGTCGGTTCGCATCGCGCCACTGTCATGGAACCACGCAAGATCAGTTCGTTCGTCGACGCTGTCTGGGAGCAAGACATCGTGCCCCAACTCGTCGACTACATCCGCATCCCCAACAAGTCGCCCGCCTTCGACAAGGATTGGCAGCAGGCCGGGCACATGCAGAAGGCCGTCGACCTCATCGCCGGTTGGTGCAAGGCGCAGCCGATCGAAGGGCTCACCGTCGAGGTCATGCAGCTCGAAGGTCGCACGCCGCTGATCTACATGGAGATCCCCGGCGAAGGCGACGATTGCGTGCTGCTCTACGGGCACCTCGACAAGCAGCCCGAGATGACCGGGTGGTTCGAAGGGCTCGGACCGTGGGAGCCCGTGCGCAAGGGTGACAAGCTGTACGGCCGCGGTGCCGCCGACGACGGCTACGCAGCGTTTGCGTCGCTGACGGCGATTCGCGCGCTGCGCGAGGCCGGCGGCAAGCATGCGCGCTGCGTCGTCATCATCGAAGGCTGCGAAGAGAGCGGCAGCTACGACCTGCCTTACTACATCGATGCACTCA
Organism: Planctomycetota bacterium; assembly: GCA_039921435.1. Lineage (GTDB taxonomy): Bacteria > Planctomycetota > UBA1135 > UBA1135 > UBA2386 > DASVAL01. Next base: position 1,564 of record JBDSBS010000372.1, read on the forward strand.
AGAAGCGCATCGGCACGCCGAGTCTGGTCGTGTGTCTCGACTCGGGCTGCGGCAACTATGACCAGCTCTGGTGCACCACTTCACTGCGCGGTCTCGTCAGCGGAACCCTTCGCGTCGACGTGCTCGACGAAGGTGTGCACAGCGGCGACGCGAGCGGCATCGTGCCGAGCAGCTTCCGCGTCTGCCGCGAACTGATCGGCCGGCTCGAGGACAGCGCCACGGGCCGCATCTTGCCCAAGCAGTTCCACGTCGAGATCCCCAAGCAGAGGAAGGCGCAGGCCAAGGTCGCGTCGCGCGTGCTCGGCGACCGACTGTGGAAGCGCTTTCCGTGGACCAAAGGCACCAAGCCGATGGCCAAAGACCGCACCGAGATGGTGCTCAATCGCACGTGGCGCCCGTTCGTCGAGCTGATCGGCGCCGATGGTCTGCCCAGCGTCGACAAGGCCGGCAACGTGCTCCGGCCCTACACGACGTGCAAGCTGTCGCTGCGCATCCCGCCGCGCGCCGATGCCGACAAGTGCACTGCTTTCTTGAAGAAGCTGATGACGGAGAATCCCCCACACGGCGCCAAGGTCTCGTTCGCAGTCGACAAAGGTGGTGCAGGCTGGGATGCGCCGCCGCTCGCCGCGTGGCTCGAGAAGGCCAGTGCGAAGGCTTCGCAGACGTTCTTCAGAAAGCCCTGCGTCTACATGGGCGAGGGCGGCACGATCCCGTTCATGGGCATGCTCGGTGAGAAGTTCCCCGAGGCGCAGTTCATGATCACGGGCGTGCTCGGTCCGCAAAGCAATGCGCACGGGCCCAACGAGTTTTTGCATATCCCGATGGGCAAGCGGCTCACGGCGAGTGTTGCCATGGTGCTGCAAGAACATCTGCTGCGCGAGCGTGCCGGCAAAGGCAAGAGCAAGGCCAAGAACCAGGCCCGCAAGAAGAACCGCGAGAAGTGATCGTGGCGAGCCGTTGACGATCGTGGCGGGCAAGCAAGCAAGCTCGCCAGGCGAGACTCCCTGGTGGCGAAACGAGCGACTCCTTCTACGGAAAGCTACCGATCGTCAACGTCAGCGCGTTGGTCGCGGTCGTCGCTAACATGTTGCCTTGCGCGTCTGCCTCGAAC
>JBDSBS010000373.1:0-6490 GCA_039921435.1 Planctomycetota bacterium
AGTGCCGCGGTGTGCGGCGTGGGCTCAGACAATAGCCGCCCGGTGCACGATCTCGGCGCGCGCCTTGCGGGCTTTCACGCGCCGCCCGTTCCTCCTGCGTGCGCAGGCTGCAATCCACGCACACCAAGCTGCGTCAATCGCGCGGCGTGTCGACCAGGCGATCCATCTCCGACGCAACTTGCTCCGGTGGGCAGTAGGCTGTCGCGGCGCAACGCGATCGAGGAGCCTGGCGGTCGGACGATCGCGCGGCCGCGCGGTCAGCCGGCGCTGCCTCAACCTCGCGCCGCATCGTGCGGCAGGCTGCCGCGCGATGCCCGCAGATACCCGAATGGCGACAGCGCCTGCAGGTTGCTGACGCGCGACGTGTAGACATCGGCGTGCCCCTCGATCTGCCTGGCCAGCCGGCTCTTGTCGTTGCCGGCGCGCATCGACGGGCCCCAGCGCACGTGGCCGAGATGCCCACTTTGCTTCGCGAGCGGCACGATGCGCTGGTCGAGTGCGTCGATCTCGGCGCGCAGAGCACGGAGCCGTTCTTGGATCGAAGGCGCGGTGCCAGGCACACCGGCTGGCAGGGGGCCGCCGTGCTCGAGCCGCTGCAGCGCCAGCCGCAGCATTGCCTGCTCCTGGTCGAGCCGTTCCTTGTGGTGCATGTGCACCTCGAGCTCGGCCTGGCCGGCGGCGAACTGCTGCTCTTGCAACACTTCGTCTTCGAGCTCGCGCAAGACGAGCGCCGTGCGCCAGCGCCGGATCTGGCTCGAGACGTGCACGTCGGCATAGACGTGGTCGCCGACGTAGAGGATCTCGGAGCCGTCGACGTGGAAGTGCTCCTGCACGGCCTGTGCATTGCCGCCCTTGTACACCGCGCCCTTGCGCAGCGGACCCTGCAGAGGTCGCAGAGTGCCCGCATCGTCCACGACCTCCGCGAACGGCGCGGTCTGGTCGAAGAACGAAGGCTTCTTCGCCTGCACGATGACGAGGTCGAACAGGCCGCGCCAGCCGCGCATCGCCCCGGCCCGTTCGGCGCCGAAGTGCGAATCGAAGAGGTAGCCCATCATCGCGCTCGTGTAGTGCCACTCCGAGTTCGTCGCCAAAAACAGCCTCTTGCCGGCCTGCTTCAGGTCGAGCAGCGTCTGCGCCAGCAGCGGGTCTAGATCGACGAAGCGCTCGGGCGCGGCGATGATCTCGGCCTTGAGCTGGCCTTCGAGGTGGGCCGCGTCCATCGCCGCGCTGACCAGGGTGTAGAGACTCTTGTAGTCGAGGCCGTTGCTGCCGGCGGGGCCGAGCGCGTCACGCTCGAGTCGGCCCCCGTCGAGTCCACCACTGTCCAGCAAGTCGACGAGCTGCCCGTAGAGGCACGCCTCGGACAGCGAGAACAGCGTGTTGAGGAACACCCAACGCGGTTCGCCGAGGTCGACCCAGACCTGACTGTAGGCGTGGCGTTGCGTTTCGTGAGCCAGGATCTGCGTGCCGTGGGCAGCCTGTGTGATGTAGCCAAACCGGTTTGCCTTGACGATGTTGCCAAGCGCGAGGTCGACGATGAGACCGCGGGTGAACAGGTCGGGGTCGAAGCGCAGGTCGCCGACGGGCAAGCCTCGCTCGAGCAGCTGCAGCTGCACGTGGGCATAGGCCCGCTCCTCCCAGGCCCGGACGTCGTAGTGCACCAGGGTGTAGTCCATGTCGAACCCGACCGCACGGATCGAGCGCATGTTGAGGGTGCGATTGCAGAACACGCGCCGCTCTGGTGCGGGCTCGAAGTCGGAGCGAACGTTCGGCATGGGTGCGTTCTACCATCTGACATGGCCCGATCGAGCCGTGGCACCGTGAGATCGGCGCCCCGCAGGCACCTCGTGCGTGGGGTAGACTTGTTCGGGTATGCGCATTGCAAGAACGTCGTGGGGCTCACTCCTGCTCGCTGCTTCGCTGTTGCTGTCGCTCGGCGGTTGCGGCGCGGGGCTCATTTCGGGCGTGATCGCCAACGATCGCAAGGGCACTGCGCCGGAGGCGCGCATTCCCGAGCTCAGCGTCAATCCGATCCTGCCACTGGTGCCGCCGGCCGGCACTTTGCGCACGGTCGTCGTTGCCAACGCCCAGATCGTCGCGGCGGCACGACTGCGTGTGCAGATCGAAGCCGTGGGGGTGGTGGTCGACCAGAAGGACCCGTCGGTGACGGGCCAGGGTGGTTCGACTCTCATCACGTTCACACTCGACACGACAGCGATCGTCGCCGCGGTGGTGGATCCTGCGGCCGCCGACATCGAAGCTCGCTTCAGTGTGTTCGTCGACGATGCTCTCGTCGCGGCGCCCGTGCCGATCGTGCTCGCGCGCCAGCCGCGCGCCGAACTGATGATTGGCACCGGCCTGCCCGAACGGTTCCTGTCGCCCTTGGGGGAGCGCGTTGGCGTGCGCGTCGCGGGGCTGCGCAGCACGGAGACCGAGAACCTCTCGTTGTTCGTCACCACGCCCGACCCGATACAGCCCTTCGAATCAGGAGTGCCACGTATGGTGACGCGGCTGTGCACGGACTTGCGCATCGAACCGCCGGAGGGCTCGACGCCGGTCGTGTCCGCATTCGTGCCGGGCAGCACGTTCCCGACGCGCGCGGGGCTGTTCGTGGTCGATCAGGTCGCCGGGCTCTCGACGACGATCGAGAACGCGTACTACCGACCCGACATCGCGCTGGCATTGCCGCGCCAGGGGCCGACCACGGGCGGCAGCCTGCTGACACTGATCGGCACGGCACTCGTGCCCTACGACTTCACGGCCGGCGTGTCGCCGGCGCCGTTCGCCTTCGACGACGTCGAACTGCGGTTCGCCAAGCCCGCCGTCGGCGGCCGCGTGACCAAGCTGTCGGCGACCGACTTCCGCATCGCGGAGTCGAGCAGCGGCCGACTCGTGTTCACGATGCCAGCTGCCCCGGACGGCCGGCCAGGACAGGTCGACATCATCCTGCGCATCACACTCGGCTCGGTCGTGGCTGAGGTCACCGCCAGCCAGGTGTTCTTGTTTGCCAACCCCGACCCATTCTTCGGCCCGCGCGGCACCGTGCTCGAACGTTTGCCCGTCGCCGTCGCGCCGATCGCGCTCGACGGTGCGCCCAGCACCGCGGATGCGCCCGACTTCGTCGCGTTGACCGATCAGGGCGGCGTCGCCTTCCTGCAATTGCTGCTGGCGCAGGAAAACGGCATGTTCCAGCGATTCGCGGCGCCGCGTAAGATCGGCAACCACGAAGTACCCGCCGAACGGACACCGAAGGATCTCTGCGTCGGCGACTTCGATGGCGACCAGGTGCCGGACATCTTCATCGCCAACGCAGGATCCGTGACAGCGGTGCACCATCTGGTGCTCGGTCGGATGCGCCCCGATCCGCCGCTCGGGGCGGAGCATCGCTTCCCCGCCGATCCGGGAGTCGTGCGCTGTCGCGCGGCGAGATTGGATGGCGACGCACTGCCAGACATCCTGCTGGTGCCCGGCCCGAATGCGCCCCCCTTCTCGAAGCCCAAGGTGTGGTTGTCGCGGCCCATTGGCCAAGGCCAGCCGGCGTTTGCGCCGCCCATCGAGCTGCCGGTGCGCGACTTCCCGTACGAGGCTGTCGAGATCGCCGATCTCGATGGTGATGGCTTCTTGGACGTGGCCGTCGTCAGCGGCTCGACGCTGCAGCTCGACGTGTTGTATGGCCGCGGTGACGGCAGCTTCGATCCAGTGATGTCACTCGATTTTACAGCGGCCGGCTACACGCCCGCTCCGCAGGCCGGCGCCGTCGGACTGCACGCGTGCCACGACGGGACCTCCCAATCGCTCGGACTCGTCTTGTCCGGTTTGCCCGGCAACGTCGGGTCTGGGCCGACCCGTCCGACCGTGTGCTTGTTGCGCCACGTGGTCGTCGGCAATGTTCCGACGCGCGCGTTTGCCACGCCCGACGACTTGGAGTGTCTGCCGGTTGCGTCGGAACCACTCAAGTTCAGCTTGGCGGCCGATCTCGACAATGACGGTCCCGTCGAACTCGTGGTGGCAGTCGGCGGTGATCCGGACCCTCTGCTCGCATCCCTGGGCTTGTTCCGACTCGGCTCGCAAGGATTCGCACTGGTGCTGTCGGGCATCGAAGCCGGCGGGGAATCGCCCAAGCAGATCCGCGCCCTCGCCTTCGATCGGGCCTTCCCTGCGACGCCGCTCTCTGGCGAGGCAAAGGCAGTGTTCATCGTGCACGAGTCCGAGATCGATGGCGGGCGTGAGCGGCGCTTGTCGACGCGCTTGATCCAGGGTACGGGCCCCGCCCTCAAGCTGTTGCCGCCCGACGCGGGCGACGGCGTGCCCTTCGCCATCCACAACCTCGTCGGCGGCAACTTTCACCAGCGTAGTGTCGCCAGCAACGGCGCCGTGCGCGATCTGGCGCTCGTCAAGCCCCCGCCCGAAGAAGTCGAACTGGTCGAGAACGATGGCTTCGGCGGCTTCCCGCGCCGCAGCAACCGACTTTCGTTTCCTGGGCTGCTGCCGCATTCGTTGACCCTGCTGCCCTCGCCGCAGAGCGTCATCGATCGACTCTTGTTCTGCGGCGCCGACTCGCGTCTCGGAGTCTGGCAGCACTTACCCAATCCCCCCGGGCAAACCACCGTGACGGTGCAGCTGCCGAACGCAGTCACGAGTCCGCTGCGGGCCTTGTCCGAGAACCCCGTACTCGCGGCGGCGCTGTTGACCGACGAGACGCGGTTGCTCGTCGGCGACGTCGACGGCGACGGTACGCCGGATCTGGTCGTGCTGCTCTCGTTCGACCTGCACCGCGAGGGCGATGCGCGCCTCGCCTTGCTGCGCGGCAAGCCGGTGTTTGCAGCGAACGAGTTCCCATTCTTCTTCCCGACCTCGCTGACACCCGTGCACGGCAACGCATCGTCGATCGCGCTCGGCGACTTCGCCAGCGCTGGACCGAGCCTGCCGCGCCAGCTCGAGCTCGTCGTCGCGGTGCCGGTCGGCACCATGCAGGGTGCTGCCGACGGCGACCACCTGCGGTTCCTCCGCTACGTGCCCGGCGCCACTCCGGCCGACGATCGCTTCGAGCCGAGTGCCCTGGCCGGGGGGCCGCAGGTGTTGTTGGCGGGCAGCGCGCCGACCCTGGTCACTGCCGGCGACTTCGACCGCGATGGGCTCGTCGATCTGCTCGTCGCGTGTAAGGAAGACAGCACACTGCGTCTGTTCCGCAACACGGCGGCGTTGACGAACAGCCCGGGCCACGTCGACGTGGCCGCGTTCCACGAGGATCTCACGTCGCCCCGGCTGCTCGCGCACGGGGAGCCGACGTTGTTGCGGCTCAGCGACGTCAACGGCGACGGCACCCTCGATGCCGTCGTGTTCGTGGAGTTCACGTCGAGCACGCTGCAGAAGAGCACGACGGTCGCGACCTATCTGAGTACGAGCGCAGGCGAGTTCGTAGGGCCCAGGTTTGCGTCTCCGACCCGCATCGGCACGCTCACCTCGCGTCTGTCGGGTGACCTCGGCGACTGGAACCGCGACGGTGTGCCGGACCTGTTCCTCGGCTGGGCGCAGACTGGTATCACCAACCTGCGCGTGCTGTTCGGCGGGACGAAGTAGTCGCTGGCGAAGCCGGGGCGGTGCCGCCTATGGTGCGCGGATGAGCCTTCGTTCGAACGCGACCACTCCGGGTGACAAGCCCGTGCTCAACATCGCCATGGTAGGTCATGCCTTCATGGGGCGCGCCCACGGCAATGCGTATCGCCAGGTGAATCACTTCTTCGATCTGCCGTTCCGCGTCGTGCCGGCGGTCGTCGTCGGTCGCGATGCGGCGCGCGCCAGTGCCGCTGCACACAAGCTCGGCTTCGCTTCGGCGACCACCGATCTGCAGAGTGTGCTCGATGACCCCCACATCCACTTGGTCGACGTGGCGACGCCCAACGACAGCCACCACGCGATCGCGATGCAGGCGCTGCGCGCCAAGAAGCACGTGCTGTGTGAGAAGCCGCTCGCGATGACGGTGGAGCAAGCTCAGGAGATGGCTGCACTCGCCAAGAAGCAGAAGGTGCGGGTGGGGCTGTGGCACAACTACCGCCGAGCACCGGCGACCAAGCTTGCGGCCGCGATGATCGCGCGCGGGGACCTCGGCACGGTGCGGCAGGTGCGCGCGGTCTACTTGCAGGATTGGCTCAGCGATGCAGCCGTACCGGCGAGTTGGCGCACGAGCAAGAAGACCTGCGGCAGCGGCGCCCACGGCGACCTCAACGCGCACCTCATCGATCTCACGCGCGCGCTGACGGGCCTCGAGTTCGAAGCCGTGTGCGGCGTGCAGCAGACGTTCACCAAGCACCGGCCATCGGGCGGCGGCGGCGGCGGCGGTACGGCGAAGGTCGACGTCGACGACGCGTTCTGTTTCCTGACGAAGTTCAAGGGCGGCGCCATCGGCACCTACGAGGCCACGCGCGTCGCACCTGGGCGCAAGAACTACAACTGCATCGAGATCTCGGGCAGCATGGGTTCGCTGCGTTGG
>JBDSBS010000374.1:0-6134 GCA_039921435.1 Planctomycetota bacterium
CGGTCACTTCCAACCATCGGCGGGCACGACGCCGTTCGGGTTCGTGTTTCGCGACGACGGCACGCTCGTCGTGAGTGAAGCGGCCGGCGGCGCGGCAGGCGCGAGCGTGGCCTCGAGCTACCAGATCCAGCCGAACGGCACGCTGACGACGATCACTTCGGCCGCTCCGACCAACCAGAGTGCGGCGTGCTGGATCGCGATCCCGCGCAACGGTCACTTCGCGTACACGACCAACACGGGCAGCGGCACGATCACCGGCTACTCGATCAATCCGGCCGGCGCGCTGTCGATCTTGGACCCGAGCGGAATCACGGGCGACCTCGGCGCCGCGGCAGCCCCGCTCGACTTCGACTTCACGCCGAACGGCCGCTTCCTCTACGTGCTCGATTCGACCGCAGACCGCATCGAGACGTTCCGTCGCCACAACGACGGGAGCCTCGTGCGGCTCTCGGCCAGTGTCGGGCTCGAGAATGGCGCGGCTGGGCTGATCGTTCGCTGAGTTGGACGCATGCGGTACCACAGCCCATGCGGCACCACGCGTCCTTACTCGACGGGTCTTGCCAGGCACGAGGGGCGGGGAGCAATCGCGTTGCTGCAGCTCCGACAACGCCGTTACTGCACGACCATGCGCAGCGCGCGCGTCATGCTGACGAGATTGGCCGCGCTCGGTGGCTCGACGACGAGCCACTGGGCGTAGAAGCTCGTGCCAACCAGCGCGGGGCTGTTCGCGATGGCAACTTGGACCGCCGCGCGACCCTTACCCGCGGGTCCGCGCCGCGCCGAAGGTAGTGCCCTCGACGTGCGCGCGGCGTTGGCGCTGGCTCTGCATGCGCGCGGCGGGCACCGCGACCTGGTTGCAGCTCTGTCGCAATCGGTCAGGATCGCGTGAATGGCGATCGCGGCAGCTCGCGACGCGGAACAACGGCGCTCCGGCGCGATCATTCGGGATCGAGCAAGCGAGAGAACTCCCGCGGCATCGGCAGGTGGAAGTGCTTCGGCTCACCCGTGCGCGGGTGCGGGAACGTGAGGTCGCTCGCATGCAGCAAGAACCCAGGCCCTACGTCCGCGACCGAACCGTAGCGGTGGTCGCCGACGATCGTGTGCCCGATGTGCGCCAGGTGGGCGCGGATCTGATGCTGGCGCCCTGAGTGCGGCACGACGCGCACCAACGCCATGTCACGACCCCGACGCACCACTTCGTAGTCGGTGCGCGCAGCACTGCCGCGCTCATCGACGCGCACCTTGGCGTCGCGGCTGTCGGCCTCGGGATCCTGCAACAGCGGCGCCACGATGCTGCCTTGGTCGCGGTCTGGCACACCGTGCACGACCGCGACGTAAACCTTCTGCACCAGATTCTCGCGGAACGCTTTGGTCAAACCGCGAAGCGAACCGGGTGTCAGGCCGATGACCAGAAGTCCCGATGTGCCGCGGTCGAGTCGGTGCGCCGGGGCCGGCGAAAACACCGCCGTGCGCACGCCGAATCGCTGGCTCGCAATCCACGTCGTGAGTGTTTCCCGCTGCCCACTGCCCGCGTGCACGGCGAGCCCTGCCGGCTTGGCAACGACGAGCACCTGTTCGTCGAGATAGACGACCACGGGCGCGACGGGCGGCGGCAAACCGGGCGCGTGGGCAGGCATCGGCGGCGGCACCAACCGCCGAACTGCCGCGGCGCGCACCGCTGCAAGGTCGTCGGATGGCAGCTTCAACTGCACCTTCATGCCTGCCTGCAGGCGCAGGTGCGGTTCGACGCGCTTGCCGTCGACGCGGATGTCGCCCTGGCGAACCTGTCGGAAGATGGCGGCCAGCGGCACCGTGCGCAGCAGCTTGCGCAGGTAGCGATCGAGCCGCATGCCGGCCTCGTTCTCGGTGAGTGCAATTTCGTGCATCGTGCCAAACTTCCCAGACGACTCGAGCCGCGCCGCTTCGCGGGCGGGGACTATGGACGACTGCGTGAGTGGACCGGCCCCTCATCTCATCTCAGAGCAAGAGGCCCCAGCAGAAACCCGCCAAGCGCGCCTCGCCGCGCACGCGTGCGACCCGGCGCCTGGCGCACTGTCGTCCAGCGCGTCGTCGACCACCTGCAGTGGATGCGCGACGAGTGTGTCGACGAGGATCGCGACCACCCCGCCGGCACGGTCGCGGGCAACGTCAGCGCGAACGCCGTGGGCGACTCGGGCACGAGGTTCTCTTCGAAGGCGGTCCACACGGGCCGGTTCTCGCGGCGCGTCCAGGCACAGCCCGACAACAGCGCGACGCACACTACACCGGTGCATCCGAGTCGGCACTTCACTGGGTCTCCTCGCGGCGCGCGGCCAACGGCAGGCAGCAGCGGCCCACCAGTCGCCGCCGAAGACGAACGGCGTCGCGATCGCCGCCAATGGCGTGAACAAAACCCGCCGCAGTGTCGATTCTTCGCGCGGCGTCCACAGCAATTCGCACGTGTCGCCCCAAGCGTCGTCGATGGCGCAGTAGGGATTGACGAGCAGCGTGTCGGTCAAGAGCCCCATGAACCCAACCGGCACCGCGACCGGCAGCAGCAGGTTCCGCGCCGCTTCCGACGAGGGCGTGAGCGACCCATCGAGCCAATCGGCGGTGCGGCGGCTGTCGCTGCGCACGGCCGTGCAGGCGGTCAGCATTGCACCGCAGGCGACGGCGAGCACTGGGCTCCTACTCACGACTCGATCCATCGCACGGCGTGGATCGGCGGCAGGTTGGCCGCAAACTCGCGCCAGCCCTCGCCGCCGTCTTCGCTGAGCCAGAGCCGACCCGACGTCGCACCCATCGCCAATGCCTGCCCATCGGCCGAAACGTCGAGGCCGTGCCGCCAGACGAGGTCGTAGGCGTGTTGCTGCGGCAGGCCCTTCGTCAACACGTCGAACGAGCGGCCACCGTTCGAGGTGCGCAGCACCACGAGCTTGCCGTCCACGGGCACGCGGCACTCGTCCTTCTGCGCCGGCACGAACCACGCCGTGTCAGGGTCCCCCGGGTGTGCAGCGACCGCGAAGCCAAACCGGCTCGGCGCCTTGGCCCGAACTTCGCGCCAGGGCTTGCCCTCGCTCTGCGTGCGAAAGATGCCGTTGTGGTGTTGGCACCAGATGCGGTCGGGATCCGCGGCACACTGCGCCAACCGGTGCGGGTCCTGTGTGTCGACGTCACCGGCCTTCTCGCGCGGCACGTAGGCCGCGCGCATGCCCTGCGCGATGTTCTGCCAGCGGCTACCGCCGTCGGTCGTGCGCCAGACGCCGCCGCACGAGATGCCGACCGTGACCGTGTCCGGCGCGCGCGGATCGACGAGCACGCTGTGGATGCCCGGGGTGTCGTAGCCGCCGCCAAACCACTTCTTGCGCGCCTTTTGGTTCCACAAGCCATCGTTGAACTGCCACGACGCGCCGGCATCGGCCGAATGAAAGAGCCCGCCCGGAATCGTGCCGCACCAGAGGCCGCCGTTGCTGCGCGGATCGACTTCGAGGCTCCACACCATGCGCAGCGAGCGCGGCCATGGCCGCCCACCACCTTCCTTCTCGACCTTGGGCTTGCCGTTCTTGCCCTTCTTCAACTGCGGATAGACCGGGGCTGGCAGTTCGTTCCACTTGCGTCCCACGCGGCGGTGCAGCTTGGCCCCGAAGTGGCCGTGGTCGAGCGCTGCGTAGCACGAGCCATCGCGCCCGTCGAACAGCGCCATCGACACCGGCACGCCGCGAAACTCGGGACCGCTGAGTTGCCAACTGCGGCCCTTGCGCGTGATGACGAACAGGCCCTTGCGGGTCGAGATCAGGATCTGGCGAGGCATGTGGTTCTTCTCACTTGTGCGACGGAACGTTCAACGACGGGACAGTCAACCACCGGATAGGGCCTGCAACACGTCGATGCGCGCCGATGCGTGCACTCGCTGCGCGAGCTTGCCTCGGTCGCGCACGATCTGGCCATCGACGAACACGGTCACGTGCTGGCGCAGCGCGCCCGTGTCGTCGAGTAGGTAGCCGCGCACGGTCGGGTAGACGACGAACGCCGCGTCGAGCGCTTCACGCACCGTGTGGCCGTCGACGTCGAGCGGCGGGCACACGACGTGGCGCTGCAACACCTGCGGGAACGACACACGCGGCATGAGCGGCAGTGTGGCGCGAGGCTCGTCTCGGCTCAAGGGTGCGGCGGGATAGGATCGACCGGCGCCACGCGGAGTCGCAGGCGCACCGTGGCGCAGCGGCCCCCCGCGCCGTGCCACTCGGCGTCGACGCGCAGTTCGTCCTCGGTGCGGTGCAGTTGCGCCGACAGCGTGATCTTCGCGCCGGGTGCGACGGGCTGGAAGAAGCGCACCTCTTCGACTTCGCCGATCGAGAAGGACTGCGCGAACACGCGTTCGCAAGCGCCGCGCACCGCATCGACGAGCAGCACGCCTGGCACCAGTGGCGCGCCCGGGAAGTGACCGACCAGCACGGGGTGCGAAGACGGCACGCAGAGTACTGCTTGCAGGCTCGATGCGTCCGCCGCGAGAACGACGTCGCAAAGGTGCACAGCGACTTCCGTCGGCATGCGGCCATCGTGCCGCGCCGACGGTGCGTGTGCACGCTTGCTCCTCGGCGCCGCACGAGGTCCGATGACGATAGTGAGCCCACCCGTCGACCCCGCGATCCTCGCCGTCGTGCCGCATCGGCCGCCGATGCTGCGCGTGCACCAGATCGTCGCGGCTAACGCGCAGGAGGTCGTGGTGGTCGGCCAGGAACCGACCGGTCCAGGTGCCTTGCCGTGGGAACTCGGCGCGATCGAGGGGCTCGCGCAAGCCGCCGCAGTGTTGCTCGCGCAGACGATGGCCGAGCCGACGGCACCTCACGGCGCTCCGCGGGGCATGCTCGTGTCGGTGAAGCGCTTCACGATCGACGCCGCGCCCGCATCTGGCGCCGAGATCACCTACCACGTGCGCCTGGTCCGGCGGCTGGGCGCGACCGCGCTCGTCACCGGTCACGCCGAGGTTGCGCAGCATCGTCTCGCCGGCGGCGAATTGACCCTGTGGACGGCCCGGGCAGAAGCACCCCGACCACCGGCTGGCCAAACCTAACAGACCCTGTCAGAACCGGCGGAGCACCGTGTCCAATGTGGCACGCGATGCCCGACGTGCCCGCCATGCTTGCCGCGCTCGACGCCTCGACGCGGCCCCAGACCGCGGCTCCTCCTGCCACGGGCTTTGCTCTGTGTGCCGAGGCTCCGCGTCTGCGTCGCCTCGTGCACCGGTTGTTGGGTTGGCCGACCTCCGGCACCGACGTCGACGATGTCGTGCAAGAAGTGCTGCTCGCGGCATGGCGCCATCGCGAGGCGTTCCGCGGCGAGGCAACGCTGGCGACGTGGCTCACCCGCATCGCCGTGCGCAAGGTGCACAACCACGTGCGCGCCGCGACCGTGCGACGCCGCTTGTTCGGCTGGTGGTCGGCCGAACCCGTCGACATCCAAGCAGCGGACTCGCCCACCGACGAACGGCTCGCGGCAACCAAGCTCGCGATGCTCCGACTCGCGCACCGCGACCGCGAAGCGCTCGTGCTGCGTTACCTCGAACAACGCGACATCCCGCAGATCGCCGATCTGCTCGGGTGTTCCCGCGCCGCCGTAGATGCCAGGCTCTCGCGAGCGCGACTGCGAGTGCGCGCGGAGCTGCACCTGGAGGACCGAGCATGAGTTCGTTCGACCAAGACCTCTTGCAGCGCCTCGCCTATGCCGATGCGGTCACGGCAACGCCACCTGGTGTCGGGTTCACGCCAGAACATCTGGCGTTGCTCGCGCACAGGCGCGCCAGACGACAGCTATCGGTGCTCGCCGCCGCACTGCTGGTCATCGTGCTCATGCTGGTGTCGTGGCCGCAGCGGTCGACCGACGACGGCGCCGCCGCCGCAACACGCACGTACGCCCAACTGCACGCCCTGGGCCGGCAATTCGCCGAGCTGCAGGCGACCCTGCGCGAGTGGTCGACCAACGCCACCGACGCAGCCCAGCGTTCGGCCCTCGAGAGCCGTCGCCTCACCGCCGCCAGCACACTTCGCTTCGAACTCGCCAAGGCGCGCGCCTCTGCCGTGCTCGCACTCGCACCACCTTCACCGACCCCGGAGTCCAAACGATGAACGCCCTCTTCCTGCCTCTGGCGGCAGCAC
>JBDSBS010000375.1:0-13910 GCA_039921435.1 Planctomycetota bacterium
GTCTGCGCGCTGCCGTTCTTGCTGTTGTTGGCGCTGTTCGGCCCTGTGCTCGATGTCGTTCTCAAGCTGTTCGACCTCGCCATCCGAGTGCTCGAGCCGATGCTGCAGACGACCCTCGGTCGCATACTGCTGCTGCTGATCGTGTTCTGCCTCGGCGGCCTGCTGTCGGTCTGGCTGCTCAAGAGCCGCGTGCGGACCATGCGCGCAGAAGCGGTGCTGGGCCGCCACCTGCAGGCGACTGCCGCCCTGGTCGGGCTCGACCTCAAGCGCAGCCACGAGCGATTCCGGCGCATCGCGCGTTACCGAGGGCCGCTGCCCCTTCGCTATCCGCACGTCGTGCAGGACAGCAACCTCAAGTTGGCGCGCTTGTGCCTCGAACGCGGCCGCGTCGACGAGGCGTTGGGTTGGCTCACGCGCGTGGTCGAACCGGGCTTGCCCGACGAGCTCATGCGTTCGCTGCTGCAGATGCGCGTCAAGGCGATGCGTTTGCAGGGGGAAGTGCTGCCCGAAGCGCTGACTGCAGAGGTCGTGCGGGCTGTCGAACGCTTTCCCGACGACTACCACCTGCTCGGCGAACTGCGCGACCAACTCGCCGCACGCGGCGATCGACAAGAACTCATCGCGGTGCAAGAACGCGTTTGCAAACGTTCGCCGCCGGCCGCTGCCGCGCGCGATCGGCAGCGCTGGATCGACGAGCTTGTCGCGGCCGGCCAAGAACTGCTGCGTGCAGACGATGCCGACGGCTGCCGCAAGCTGGCCAGGAAGCTCGCGCACGTCGACAAGACCGGTCCCACCGCGGGGCTGCTGCTCGGCGACGTGCACCGGCACAAGGGCGAGCTGCGCGCCGCGATCCGTGCCTACGGCGCAACCAAGTCGCCCGAAGGTCTCGACCGCATCGCCGAACTGCTGACCGAACACCCAGGCGCCGTCGAACCGCGCGAGCTGCTCGAGAGTTGCCCGCTGCAGGGCACGCTGTTGCTCGTCGCGCGCGAACTGGCGCGGCAGGGCGACACCGGCCGCGCCGAGCGTGCCGCGCGCGTGGTGGCGGAGTCGCTGGGGCCGACGGCGACTGTGTGTGCGGTGCTGGCCGAGGTGCTGCAGCTGTTGGGCAAGGACGAGAAGGCGCGGCTCTTGCGCGAACAGGCGGTGGCGCGGTTGTTGGTGCCGCCGACGTAGTGGGACTGGCTTGCCGGACCCGGCTACCGGACCTCGTCTACCAGACCTCGCGTAGGTCGATCGTGATGCCGCGCAGAATGCGCAGCGTGATGCTCTCCGTGTGCAGTGTCGGCGCAGCGTAGCGCTTGCCGCGCAACACGAACTGCTCGACGGTCTCGGCGTTTGGATCAACGAGCCAGAACTCGCGCACGCCGGCCCGTTCGTAGCGGGCCTTCTTGAGCCGGCGGTCGTTGGTGCGAGTCGAAGGCGACAGCACTTCGGCGACGAGGTCCGGCACACCGCTGAGCTTCTTCGGCCCGATGATGGACGCGTTCTTGGGGCGCAGCACGACGAGATCCGGCTGCACGAGGGTTCCACGGCCGAGGTGCACGTCGATCGGTGCGACGAAGACGCGGCCGCGGCCGGGCTTGTCGACGAGACGCATGAGCTCGTAGGCCAGCCGGAGGGACACCGTCTGGTGGTACGGGCTAGGCGCGGGATTCACGAAGTGCCTCCCGTCGATGATTTCGTGACGCTTGCCGTCGGCCGGGAGGCGGCAGTAGTCCGCGTAGGTCCAGCGCCGGGTGGGAGCGGTCGAAGTGGTCATCGATGGAGGGTCCGAACATCGCAGCATAGCCTCGTTCGCGCGGCTGTGCGGTCGGCAGACCGGCGCGTGATGGCTATGTGCACCGCAGGAGCGCCGCGGTGGCAGCAATCCGGTGACACTGTGTTCGCGCGAGGCAACCGAGCACGTCGTGGGCCGAGACGCAGTCCCTACCAGACTTCGTGCAGATCGATGGTGATGCCGCGCAGGATGCGCAGCGTGATGCTGTCGGTGTGCAACGCGGGTGCTGTGTAGCGCTTGCCGCGCAACACGAACTGCTCGATGGTCTCGGCGTTCGGATCGACGAGCCAGTACTCGCGCACGCCGGCCCGTTCGTAACGGGCCTTCTTGAGCCGGCGGTCGTTCTGCCGCGTCGACGGCGAGAGGATTTCGATGACCAGGTCGGGCACGCCCGTGAGCTTCTTCGGACCGACGATGCGGCGCGTGGCGGGGCGCAGCACCAGGAGGTCCGGCTGCACCAGGGTGCCGCGGCCGATGTGCACGTCGATTGGCGCGTTGAACACTTCGCCGAGCCCTGGCTTTTCAACCAGGCGCATCAACTCGTACTGGAGCCGCCGCGACACCGTCTGGTGGTACGGGCTAGGCGCGGGATTCACGAAGTGCCTCCCGTCGATGATCTCGTGTCGCTTGCCGTCGGCCGGGATGCGGCAGTAGTCCGCGTAGGTCCAGCGCCGGGGTGGGGCGATCGAAGTGGTCATCGATGGAGGAGGGTCCGGACATCGCAGCATAGCCTCGTTCGCGCGGCCGTGCGGTCGGCAGACCGGCGCGTGATGGCTATGTGCACCGCAAGTGCGCCGCGGTGGCACGAATCGCTGCAAGACTGCGGTGTCGATGCCCGAAATCATCGGCGCGCTCTCCGGGGCAACGAAGAACACCCGAGATCCGCAACCAACGAAGATGTGCCGGAGGCGGGACTTGAACCCGCACGCCTTGCGGCGCAGGTTTTTGAAACCTGTGCGTCTGCCGATTCCGCCACTCCGGCCGGAAAGCGCGCGCAGCCTAGAGGCGACTGCACAGCGGGTCAACAGCGCGCGTCAGGCCATTCCGCGCGACTCCGTAGGCAGTCGATGACAGTTCGCGCCCGCACTCTGCACCAACCCGACACGCTCGCCGGCTTCGAGCATGAGCCGCGCATCGTCGAGATCCGTACCAAGCCGCTGCGTCAGAGCAAACAGCAGCGCGTCCGTCGTCACCGTCGCCTTCACTCCACCGAGCTGCGCGAACACGCGCGCGAACAGACCCGGCTCCGCCTCTGCATGAACGCCCGGCGTCGCCGCCGCCTCGTCAGCCGCATCGGCGCCGCCGCAGCACGGCTCGACGTTGGCGCCGCAATGGGCACACTGGCCGTGACCGTGCACGTGCACGACCGGGCTCAGGTAGCCGCAGTAGGGACAGCGTTCGCTGACCCCGACCTCGCTCACGACATCGTGACGACGAGTTCCTCGTCGATCTCGGACTGCAGCAGGTTCTGGATCGCCATCAACGTGCCCGAGGTCGAACTGGGGCAGCTGCCGCACGCACCCTGGTAGCGAATCATCAGCGTCTTGCCGTCGATGCCGAGGACCTGCAGGCCACCGCCATCGCCGGCGAGTGCTGGACGCACGCGGTCGTCGAGCAGCGTGTTGATGCGCGCGAGCAGGGCAGGATCACCACCCTTGGGAATCGACGCGAGCGGATTGTCGGCGTGCGTCGGACCCTTCTGCGCCTCAGGCGCTTCGTCCGCGATGTGGCTCTCGAGCAAACGCGTGACCTGCTCGGCGACGGCGCGCCAATCGGCCTGCGCCGTCATGCTCACGGTGACGAAGTTGTCGCAGAAGAACAACGTCTCGATGCCCGGGATCGCAAACAGCCCCTGCGCGAGCACGTCCTTCTGGGCCTGTTCGGGCTTGGCGTAGGCCAGCGTCTGGCCGCTCTTGGCGAGCGTCTGGTCGACGAGGAACTTGAAGGCGTTGGGATTGGGAGTCGGCTGGATGCTCGTGACCTTCATGGTGGCAGACAGGATAGCAGGCGGGAACGGAAAGCGTGCTTGTCGACCCCGCGGTGGGCTGGGGCAAGGGGCTGAGGCGCCAAAGGGGCGCTAGCGTGTCGCCTGCAGGAACTGGTTGGTTGCGTCGGCCGGGCCCGTGGTCAGGAACGCTGGCTTCCAGAGCCCGCCAGCACCGGCGTGATCGACGACTCGAAGCACGAGCGTGTGCGCGCCTGGTTGCAACCGCTGGCCCAGTTCGGCGATCTGTCGTTCGAGCCAGATCGTCGTCTTGGTCGCCGCGTCACCGAACGTGCCGGCCGGGTCGCCATCGAGCCACAGTTCGAAGCTGTCGTCGACGCCTTCGAAGACGGCGCGCGCGTCGAGACCCTGCCAACTCGTGGGCACCTCGATGTCGATGCGATACCAGGCGATGCCGTCGTAGTGCCGCAGGTCCTCGGCCTGGTTCTCCCAGTGCGAGCCGGCCTTCAGGTCTCGCCATTCGGCGGTGCGGACGTCGGTGGTGGAGCCATACCACGTGGCCGCGCGACCCTGGTCGTTTGGGTCGGTGCGGAACCGCCACACGGGCAGTTCGATCCTCTGCTCGCTCAGCGACGCACGGAGCGTCGCGATCGTGCTCGGCGACAGCGATCGTTCGGCGGCCGGTCCTTCGGCGAGGTGGCGCAGCAGTTCGTGTTCGACGTAGCGCCCGGCCGGCGTCTGGTGGTCGAACGCACTCGCGACGAGCCGCCCCTTACCGAAGTTGGTGTCGAACGCGAACAGGTGCGCGCGCACTTCGGCGATGTCGTGCGTCTCCCAGAAAGCCAAGATCGGGTCGACCTGATCGAGCCACGGACCCCACGGCATGAGCCTGCCGCCGTCGAGATCGAACGGTTGCAGCTCGATCAACATCTCGGCAGGCAACTGCGCGTGCACGGGGTGGAGCGGAGCGAACGGTGCACCCGTCAGGTACCACTTCGCTTCGCTGCGCACGCTGTGCGGTTGCCCGGTGACGCGCAGCAGCACGCGGCCGCCGTTCTCGAGGTCCGCAAGTGTAGCGAGGTCGAGATGGTCGACGATGCGCACACCGGCGGGTTGTGCGTCGTCGAACGCGGGTAAGAACCAAAGGTCCCAGCCGGGCTGGCCCAGCCCGAACTCAGCGAGGTTGGCGTCGACAGTATCCTTCACGCCTGCAGCGGGTCGGTACGACACATGTTGGCGCGTCGCGCGATCGACGTGTGCTGGGACCCCGGCCAGCATCAGCGGTGCCGACGCTGCGTTCCCGACCGGTGCCCGAATGCTCGCCGAGCTCCCGCCGTGACCATCGAGGTCGATGACGAGCGGCCAGTGCGATTGCACGAAGCGCGCGGTGATCAGGGGGACTTCGCCCGCCGTGACGACGAAGGCACGCGCATCGTTCGGCGTGTCGAGGCAGAGCAAACGATCGCGCTGCCAGCTCCACTGCTCGGCGTTCCACTTGAGCCGGTCGAAGTCGTCGTAGAGGCCCATGCGCGCCTTGCCGAAGTCGCGCGCGACGGAGACCACGTAGCCCGCGTCGGGGATGTCCATGCGAAGGCGTTCGATCTGGTAGCGCCGCGTTCGCATCGCATAGTCGCGCGAGATGGGACCGAGCGACGCCAGCGTCGCCGCACCGAACTGCTGCTCGACCCACGCTTCGAAGCGGGCCTGGTCGGCGAAACAATCCGGTCGCCACCACAATGGTTCGTCGCCGTGTTGCGCACGCCATGCCACGCGGTCGGCCCAGGTGTCCGCGGCGATGCACTCGCCGAGCAGCAACGGCTTCTTGCCCTTCGTGTCGATGTGCTGCAAGAACTCGCGGAGTCGGCCAGGCCACCAACGGTTGTTGCCGTACGGATGCTCGTCCCAGAAGTCGGTCACGCGCTGCCAACCGATCCACGAACTGTCGTCGACGACGAGCGTGTCGGGCACCTCGGCCTTGCAGGCGTCGTAGAGCGACTTCACGACATCGAGGTCGGCACCCTGCCCCGTTTCACACGTGATGCTGCGGAACGCGACCGACGGATGGCAACGATCGTGCGCGAAGAACTCGGCGTACTCGCCGAGCAGTTCCTGCTTGTGAGCCTGGTCCATCTGCGGGTGCCAGGTCGGATACTCCTGCCACACCAGCAAGCCCAGTTCGTCGCACAGCTCGTAGACGCAGGAAGGTGGCACCCAGAGGCAGCACTTGATGCAGTTGAAGCCCAGCGACCGGAAGTCTTCGAGCTGGCGCCGCCAGAACGCGGGGTCGGTGGGTGGGGCGAGGTGCGGCGGCGAGTAGCCCCAGTGCAGGATGCCGCGCACTTGCAGGGATTGTCCGTTCCAGAGCACGCGCGTGCCAAAGGCGCGCAAGTCGCGGAAGCCCACCTTGCGCTCGAGTTCGTCGAGCGTGCGGCCGTCGCGCTGCAGAGCTATGCGCACGGTGTAGAGGCGCGGCGCGAATGGCGACCAAGCTTCGGGCGTCGGCACGGGCAAGACCCCGGTCAAAGGCGCGCCAGCTTCGAGTTCGATCCGCGTCATCGCGATGATGCGATCGCCATCGCGCACGCTGAGCACACAGTCGAGGTGCCCAGCGGTCGGGCCAAGGGTCGGGATGGCGTAGACGAGTTCGCCGGCTTGCGGCTGCACGTTTCCTTCGCCCGGTAGCCTGCCAAACACGAACAGGCCGAGCCGATCGAGCACGGGGCCGCGGTCGAGGCACAGGGTCACGCTCTGCCAGATGCCGCCGAAGTGCGGTTGGATGATCGGCAGGAATCCCTGCGTGTTGTGACCGACCTTCTCGTCAACGCGCACTTCGAGCACGTCCTGGCCGTTCCACAACAGCGCGTCGGTGACGTCGACGCGGAACGGCGTCCAGCCTCCGAGGTGCTGGCCGAGTTGCACGCCATTGACGAGAACCGTCGCATGCGTAGCGACGGCGGCGAACTCGATGCGAACGCGCGCACAACGTTCGGTCGGCAGCGGCAGGGTGCGTCGATACCACGCGATGCCGTCGAAGGTGGTGCCGAGCGTCGTCTCAAAAGGGTTCGGCACCGACGTGGTCTTCAGCGACAGGTGCGATTCGTCGAGCGGCTCGGCGCGCAGCGTCCAGGAGCCGTCGAGGCTCACGCGTTCTTGCGCCGCGAGAGCGACCGACACCAAGACGACCCACAGCACGCGTGGCAGCGCCCACATGATCACAGCCCGTACACCGGCAGCAGCCTGTGCTTCAAGTGCGCGAGGAAGGGCTCACTCGACAGCGGCGCGCCCGTCACCCGCACGCACAGCTCGGCGGGGCTGTAGCGGCGGCCATGCTGGTGCACGTGCCGGCGCAACCATTCGCGCAGTGTCTCGAACTGGCCGCGCGCGAGCAGCGCATCGAGCCCACCAAGCGCCTTGTCCGCGGCGGCGGCAATCTGCGCCGCATACAGGTTGCCGAGCGTGTAGGTGGGGAAGTAGCCAAACAGGCCGCACGACCAGTGCACGTCCTGCAAGCAGCCTGAGCGGTCGTCGGGTACCTGTAGTCCCAGATACTCGCGATAGAGCGCGTTCCACTGCCCGGGCAGGTTGGCGACGCCGAGTTCGCCGTCGATCAGGGCCTGTTCGAGTTCGAAGCGCACCATGACGTGCAGATCGTAGGTCGCCTCGTCGGCCTCCACGCGAATCAGGCTCGGCTGCACGAGGTTGGCACTGCGGTGGACCGACTCGGCGCTGTGGCCAGAACAGGCGGCACCGAGGTGTTGCTGTGCCAGTGGCCAGCACCACGACCAGAACGCGGCCGAGCGGCCGACGTGATTCTCCCACAGCCGGCTCTGGCTCTCGTGGATACCGAGCGACACGGCTTCGCCGAGCGGCGTGCCGAGGTGCTGCGGTTCGAGGCCCTGTTCGTAGAGACCGTGGCCGCCTTCGTGCATCGTCGAGCCGAGCGCGTCGAGCACGTTGTCCTTGTGGAAGCGTGTGGTGAGCCGCACGTCACCGCCGGTGCTCGTGCAGAACGGGTGGGCGCTGCGATCGAGTCGGCCGCGCACGAAGTCGAAGCCCATGGCCTTGACGACCGCGCGCACGAACGCCTCTTGCTTTGCTTCGTCGATCTCGACGCGGGCGAAGGCGTCGTCGGGTGGCGTGCCGCCGAGCAATCGCTGGCGCAGTGCGACGAGACGCTGGCGCAACGGACCGAACAGAGCCTTCAGATCGCTGGCCCGCATGCCGGGCTCGTAGAGATCTGCCAACGCGTCCCAACGCGATTGACCCGCGACCTTCAGGCAATCGGCCTTCTGTTGCTGCAACACGACCATGCGGTCGAGCCACGGCCGGAACTTGTGGAAGTTCGACGCCGCGCGCGCATCGGCCCAGGCCTGCTGCGCACGGCTCTCGGTCGCCGCCAACTCGGCGACGAGCTTGGGTGGTAGTTTGGTGGCGCGGTCGAAATCGCGACGCAGTCCGCGCACGTTGGCCGCGCGATCCATGTCGTCTCGTACGTAGGCCGAGGCCTCGCAGGTGGCGAGCCACTCGGCACAACGCGGATCGACGGTGCGTTCGTGCTGCAGTTGCGCCAGCAGGGAGAGCTGTTGGGCGCGCACTTCGCCGGCCCCCTTGGGCATGTGCGTTTCCTGGTCCCAGGCGAGCAGCGCCGAGGTCGAACCGAGCAGAGCGGTCTCGCGCGCGTGCGCGAGCAAGGTGTCATACGTGGCGACAGCGGACATGCGCGAAGGCTATCCGCCGCGGTTCAGCGCGCGACCGTGTGTTCGCCACCAGAATCCGTAGCAAGCTGTTCGAGGAAGTCACTGCGACCGCCGATCGCGACGGTGTGGATGCGGATGCCGCGACCGGTGTTCCAGCGCTGCACTTCGCGCGCGAGAGCCTTGGCTTCGACGATCGCGCCCGCGCTGGGGCGGCCGTCAGTCAGCAGGAAGATCGTGTCAACCTCGACGTCGGCGAACGCGAGCTCGAGGCCCGCGTGCACGTTGGTCGCACCGCGCGCTTGCAAGGCTAGGGTGAAGGCATCTGCAACCTTGCGGCGCTTGTCGTCGATCGTCTGCAGCGACTCGGCGAAGGCCGAAGCACTGTTGCCGAACGCGACGATGTTGGCTTTGGCCTTCGGTGGCAGCAGGCCGAGCACCCGCTGCAGTTGCCGCTTTGCTTCGTCGAGCCGCGTGTTCGACCCGGTGCCGAACGGTTGGCTCATGCTGCCCGACACGTCGACGACGAACACCACGCGGTCGCTGCGCACGGGGATGTCCCAGTAGCTCGCCGTCGTGTCGGCGGCTTTCTTGGCGCCGTCGCTGCGGCCGTCCTTCTTGGCGGGTGGCACTTGAAAGCCCGAGCCCTCTTTCTGCCAGAATGCGCGCCACTCTGCGGTGGTCGCAAACTGCAGCGCCGTCAGTTCGCGCAGCGCCGCAACAACATCTTCGTGCAGGCGCGCCTGCTCGAGGTCGAGGCGCTCGAACAGCAGCGGGATCGCAGCCGGCGTGCGCATGGTCACGAGCAACTCGATTGCCGCAGCCCGAACGGACCAGGACTTGTGGGCGAGGTTGGGCGTCGCTGCGGCGAGTGTGGCCGCGACATCGAGTCCGCTGCAGCGAGCCAGAAGTTGCAGAGCTGCGGTGCGCAGGGCGTCCGACCTGGCGGCAGCCAGCGGCAGCAGTTCGCCTGGCCAATCGGCGCGGGTTGCACGCAGGCCATGCAGGGCTTCGAGCGCGATCGGTTGGGCGATGGCGCTGCCGCTGGCGAGCAGTCTGGCGAGCGGCGGCTCGGCGATCTCGGCCGACAGGGCGCCCAACGAAGCCGCCGCGGCGCGCATGACGGCGGGATCGCGATCGGCGAGCAGGCGCACGAGGCAGGCGGCGGCGGTTGCGTGCTGCTCAGCATCGACGAGCCCCATCGCGACCGCACCGGCGGTGCGTTCGGCGGCCAGTTTGCGGGACGGTGCAGCATCCGCCAGCCAGCGCACGAAGGCCGCGTCGGCCAGGGCGCGGCGCCAGAACGGCAGCAGCGTTTCGCCGAACGGATCCTGCGCCTGCGCGGCTTCGACGAGCATCGGTTCGCGATAGCTCGCCTCGCTGCCCAAGAGCAGCCCGTGCAGAACAGCCGCGTGCTGTTCGGCCGTGGCGGTGGCAGGCAAGCGTCGGTGGAGTTCGAGCGACAGGACAGGAGCGTCGGCGTGGGCGTGCTCGGCCAATTGCGCGAGTGAGGTCGAAGCCACGAGCGCGTCCTTGTCGCGCGCCAGCAGGAGGCGTGCGGCGTCGACGGCGGCATCGCCAGCTTGGCGACGCAAGGCACGCAAGGCAGGCAGGCGGTCGCGCCCCGCAGCGCGCTTGACCTCACCGAGCAGCAGGTCGCGCGCTGCCGGTCCCTCGGCCCGACCGAGGCCATCGCAGACCGAGTTGCGGCGAGCGCTGCCGGTGGCTTCGGCGGCCAGCACCGCGCCCAGCGCTTGCACGCCTTCCAAGCCCTGCCGCGACAAACCTTCGGCGGCGGCGTCCATCAGACGGGCATTGTCGGCGTCCGCCAGCGCCTGGCGCAGAGCGTCGACGCTGCCGGGGCGAGTGCTCTCGCCGAGCGCCCGCACGACTGTTTGCCGGTAGCTGAGACCCTCGGCGCGCGCGAACTCGGCCAGCAGCACCGCGGTAGTGCGCTCGTCGACGAACTCGCCGAGATCGCCGGCAGCCCGGCGACGTTGTGCTTCGGACTGCTGCGCGACCTGTTCGAATCGCGCCAACGCCTCGTCGGCGCTGCGCGGGCGTTGGGCTGCAACGGGAGTCGCAGCTAGCATGAGCAGAACGCAACTCCGGGCGGCAACGCGCATCGCGGGATACTACCGGCTTTGGCTCGAGTGTCAGCCGCGCTTGTCGTCGGCACTGTCGGCGGGCCGAGGATGGGAGCATGTGGTCCGCCCCCCTGGCTGGCGCGGCGGCGGCGGCTACAGTGCTGAGCGGCATGGAAAGCAAACCGCAACCGGGCTTCCGACTCGTGTTCGTTGGTGCGGGCTGCTTGGCAGCCGGCGTGGCCGCGGGCGTGTTCTTGCGCAGTGGGAGCCACCACGCGGTGTGGACCGAGGCAAGCCTTCCGACCGAAGCGGTGAACCGTGCAGACCGCGCCGAGGCCGTGATGCCGGGCAGCTTCGCCGATGTCGTCGAGAAGGTCGGCGCGGGCGTGGTTTCCGTGCGCGCGCACCTGGGTGAGCCACATTTGGGTGAGCCACATTTGGGTGAGCCACGTCTGCCCGGGATGCATCTCTCCGAAGCGGGCCGGCCCGAGCCGGACCTAATCGATCGCACGGCCAAGAACCCGTTGGTGAGCGACCCGCTGACGAAGGACAAGGAGTTGGCACCAACGGCCCTGTTCGCGGCTGGCACGGGACAAGCGCTGATCGCCGAGCAGTCGGGCATTCGCACGGGTTCTGGTTTCGTCGTGCACGCGGGCGGCCTCGTCGTCACGAGCCGCCACGTCGTGATCGGGGCACTTGGCATCGACGTGATCGTGCCGAGTTCCGGGTCATTCCGCGCCGAGGTGGTCGGCGAGGATCCGGCGACGGACCTGGCGCTGCTGCGGTTGGTCGAACCACCAGGCGACCTCATCGCGCTGCCGCTCGGCAACAGCGAAGGCCTGCGCGCTGGCGACTGGATCGTCGCGGTCGGCAACCCGTTTGGCTTCTCGCAGACGGTCACGGCCGGCGTCGTGAGCTTCGTTGGACGCCACCTAGCTCACACCGATTTCGGTGTGACCAACGACTTCCTCCAGATCAGCGCCCCCGTCAATCCCGGTTCCTCGGGTTCGCCAGTCGTCGATCTGCAGGGCCGAGTGGTCGGCGTGACGACGCAGACCGCGACTTCGGCGCAAGGGATCTCGTTCGCCGTGCCGAGCCGCACGCTCAAGTGGGCGCTCGAGGCCATGGAGAAGGCGCCCGACGGTCGGGTGCACCGCGGCTACCTCGGCATCGAGTTTGCGACGCGCCGCGGCTTCGACAGCGGGGGAGCGCCGTGCGAAGGTGCCGTGATCACTCGCGTCGCCGAGGGCGAACCGGCTTTTCGGGCCGGCCTACGGCGCGGGGACGTCGTGCTGCGTGTCGATGGCGAGTCCGTTCGCGACGCAAAGGCACTGCACGAGAGCATCGTGCGCAAGCACCCCGGCACCAGGATCGCCGTGCAGTTGTTGCGCAACGGTCGGGTCCACGATCCGATCGAGGCCGTGCTCGGCGAAGTCGGCGGCCCTAAGGCCTCCGCTCCGTCGAACTGACGGAGCTGGCTGCGAGTCCGTTCTGCACGTTCGCTCGCGCGCTGCCTCGATACTGGCAGGTCTCGACCGCGCCAGTTCCGTCGCGGCTCGTTGACGATGTGGCCCCTTTCGACGACCTGACCCCGACCCCTGAGATCGAACGCGTGCACCGCCCGACCGCCGAAGACCTCGACTTTCTGTTGCCCGGGGTGCTGCACCAGTTTGGCAACCTGCTGCTGACGATCCAGGGCCATGCCTCGACACTCGAGCCAGACTGCGTCGAGCGCGCCAAGCAGGCGATCCTCGGCGCGACCGACCGCGCTGGCAGGACGCTGCGTCTGCTGCACGAACTCGGCGGCGACTCCGCTTCGGTCCCAGCCAACGCGTGCGAACTGCTCGAACAGTTGGTCGAACTCGTGCGGGTGCCGGTGCGCGAACTTCACCATTCGATCCGCAGCAAGGACATCGCGGCTCGCCGACCGACCCTGGTGCAAGCCGGCCCGTTCACGCGCCGCTTCCTGGCGGCGCTGCGACTGCTGTTGGCGCACCTGCCACAGGGCCAGCACGGCACCATCAACGTCGACCTCTCGGCGGCCGAATCGCTTGCGACGGTGCGCCTTCGTTTCGAACCACAGGCAGGGGCATTGCCGTTTCCGATCGCGACGCGCGAGTTGCTAACCGCACTCGAGCGTGCCGTGCCTGGCCACGAGGCTTGGACCAAGTGCCCGTCGCAAGGTGCTTGCATCGAACTCGCCTTCCCGCTCGGCGCCGTGTCGCACGAGGCCGAAGCTTGAGCTAGGCTTCACGGTTCCTTCGCACAACCTACGTAGCCTGCTCTCGGTTCCTTATTCCCTACCGAGAGAACACGTGATCGCTGTGGTGAAACCCAAAGTCCTGGTCATCGAGGACGAGCCCGACCTGCTCGAAGTCATCACCTACAACCTCGAACGCGAGGGGCACAAGGTCATCGCCTGCCGCGACGGCGAGCAAGGTCTGAGCCGCATCCGCACAGAGAATCCGGATCTCGTCATCCTCGACCTGATGCTGCCGGGCATGGATGGCGTCGAAGTCTGCCGGCAAGTCAAGGCCGACCCGGTCACGCGCGCGATCCCGATCATCATGGTGACGGCGAAGGCCGAAGAGAGCGATGTCGTGCTCGGCCTCGGCATCGGCGCCGATGACTACATCGGCAAGCCGTTCAGCCCGCGCGAGCTCATCGCGCGCGTCAAGGTCGTCTTGCGGCGCGGTCCGTTGCGCGAGCAGAGCGGCGGCGGCGAACGCGTCGTGCGCGGCTTGCTCGCGATCGACCTGGGCCGCTTCGAGGCGCGCGTCGGCGACGAACTCGTCAACCTGACGCCGACCGAGATGCGGCTCTTGCACTTCCTCGCCTCGCACCCGGGCCGCGTGTTTCCCCGCGCGCACCTGCTGAGTCGCGTCATCGGCGAGGACGCGATCGTCACCGACCGCAACATCGACGTGCACGTGCGCGCACTGCGGCAGAAGCTCGGCGAGCACGCGAGCATCATCGAGACTGTGCGCGGGGTCGGCTACCGCTTCGCGGACACGTTGTGACGGAGGCGCGGCGCGACGCTCGGCAGCGCGCCGAAACGCTGCCCTTGGCCGGGGTCATGGCATGACTGTCGCGCTCGCGCTGCTGGCGATCGCATTCGCGGCGTGCGCCCTGGTGCTCGCTGGCGAGCGCGGTAGGCGATTGCGCGCCGAGCGGTCTGCTGCGGTGGCGCGACAACAACTCGAGAACCAGCGCGAGCAGATGGTCCAACTGCAGGCGGGGCTCAGTGCTGCGGGGGAAGGGCTGATCTTGCTCGATGCCGATGAGCGCGTCGTGGCTGCCAACGAGGCTGCTCAGGAGTTTGCACAGCTGCCGAGTGGCGGTTGTCGCGGCCGAGCGGTGGGGGAGCTGATCCACTGGCCGCGCTTGCGCGAGGCGATCGCTGC
>JBDSBS010000376.1:0-8927 GCA_039921435.1 Planctomycetota bacterium
CTATTACTTTGCAGTTTGGAGCAGCCATCGCCGACCCTGAGCGGCCAGGCCGAACAGAAAACTCTCGCGACGGGTTCACTCGAACCCGAACATCCCCCCATGCTGCGCCGTCGTACGCTGCCACCCAGCCCCGCCGTTCTGCTGTTGGCTCTCTGCGGCTGCAGGTCGGCGCCAACACCCCCACCTGACGCCGAACAGCAGCTCGCGCAAGCCGAAGCCCTCGTCACCGCCCGCGACTGGCAAGCGGGTTTGAACTTGCTCGCCGGTCTCGACGGCACCGCTTGCCCAAAGCGCCTGCGCGACCGCCGAGACCTCGCCACCGCTTCCGCCCGCATGGGCCTCGGCGAGTACTGGGGCGCCTTCGAACTGCTCGAGACCTTTCCGGACCTCTATCCCCACAGCGAACTGCGGCCCTCCGTCGTCGAGGCCGTCTGGCAGATCGGGAGCCACCTGGCCAACAGCGACGCTGGCTTCCTGTTCTTCTGGTCCGATCGCCGCGCCGGCCGCACGGTGCTCGAACATCTGATCACGCGCCACCCCGACACTCCGCGGCTGGCCGATGCACTGCGGGTGCTGGGCGACATGGCCTTCGCCGACGACGAGCACGAACTCGCCCAGGAGCGCTTCCGCGACCTGCTGCGACGCCGCCCCGAGAGCGAGTGGGTCATCTACGCCAGATTTCGCTTCGCGATGAGCATCGTCGCAAGCCTGCAGGGACCCGACTACGACCTCGACCGCATGCAACACGCCGTGCGCGAACTGCGCGACTTCCTCGTGCCCCAGCCCGAGGCGCCCGCCTTCGTGCAGCAGGCCGAAGCAGCCGTGGCGCGCTTGCTCGAGTGGCAGGCCGAGCGGCACTTGAGCATCGCGGCGTTCTACGGGCGGGTCGGCAACGTGTCGGGGCAGCGCCGCCACCTGGACATCGCCGCCAGCGAGGAGTTCGCCAATACGCCAAGCCACGCACGCGCCGTGGCCAAACGCGACGCCCTGTTGCAGACCCTGGCAGAGAGCGCTCCCGCGGCGGCATCTCGATGAATGCTCGCGCCCTCACTCGGCTGACGCCGCCACTCGCGCTGCTGCTGAGCGCCTGCGGCTACACGTTCGGCACGGGACTCGACCAGCGCTCGGTGCGCACGGTCGGGCTGATGGTGGTCGGCAACGAGACCTACCGTCAACGGCTCGAAGTCGAACTCGGCGCCGCGCTGGCCCGCGAACTGCCAGTGTCCACGGACCTCAGGTACGCAGATCGACGGTCGGCGGACGCGGTCCTGAAGGTTGTGCTGACCGATGCGCGCGAGCGCACCCTCGTCTCGGGCAGTCGCACCAATGCTGGCAGCGACCCCGTGCGCGAAGGCACGCTCGAGGCCGCCATCCGCATGCAGCTGGTCGGCCGCGATGGCAAGATCCTGCTGGAACGACAGCTGCTCGATCGCACCGAGTTCCGCTCGCCGATCGGCGAAGACCTGACGACGGCGCGGGCCGAGCTCGTCGAGGACCTGGCCCGCAAGATCGCGCTGGCGCTCGAGAGCGATTTCTGAGCGGTGCTGTGCGGCGGCCTTCACGGTCACCGCGCGCCAAACCAGATCGGGGCGCTACTTGCCCTTCTTCTCGCCGCCCTTCTTGTCGCCAGCCTCTTCGGGGCCCTTCTTCTCGCCGCCCTTCTTGTCGCCGTCGCCGTCCTTGTGCGACTCGCCGTCCTTTGCCTTCTCCTTCGGCTCGACGGTGATCCACGTGCGCACCATGGTCGGCGGATTCGCGACGCGTCCATCCTGCGAGCCAACGCCCTCGAGAGCCTTCAGCGTGCTGAGACCTTCGACAGTCTGCCCGGCCAGCGTGTGCTTGCCGTCGAGCCAATCCGTATCCTTGAACGTCAGGAAGAACTGAGATCCATCGGTGCCAGGTCCGGCATTCGCGGTGCTCAGCAGGCCCGCCTTGTTGTGCTTTCGGCCGCCGTTGAACTCACCGGCCATCTGGTACCCAGGACCACCACTGCCAGTGCCCAGCGGGCAGCCGCCCTGGGCCATGAATGCCTTGATGATGCGGTGGAACTTGAGGCCGTCGTAATAGCCCAGGCGAGACAGATAGATGATGCTAGTGACGTGGTTGGGGGCAGTGTCGGCGAACAGCTGGATCTTGACGTTGCCCAGCGACGTCTCGACGTTCCAGAAGTAGTCGCTCTTGGCGTCGAACGCCTGCTGCGGCGGCGCACTGAGGCTCGTGCGCCACGTCGACGACTTCTTGTCGATGTTCTTCTGGTCGATGAACTTGTCGATCGCCTTGATCGCGGCGTCCTTGGCCGTGGCCCCATCGTCCTTCTGCGCCTTGTCGGGCTTCTCGGCCTTCTCCACCTTGGCGGGCTTGGCGTCGGGCTTGGGTGTTTCCCCCTCGTTCTGAGCGGGCAGCGCCGTCGCAAGACAGAGGAGGGTGATACAAACGTGTCGGAAGGGGTGGTTCATGCCGAAACATGATACTGCCCGCCACGCCCGTCGCCAGCGCGACCCTCGCGACCCGCAATTCTCGGCGCCGCGCAGCGGGAACCCAACACTGGCGATGCCCGCAACCGCTGTAGAGACCGCAACCGCTGTAGCGACTCAGACGGTTGAGATCGAAGCGCTCACGCCAATCACCCGCCGCGCGCCGCCCGACCACTCGATGGGCGCGCCAAAGCCTCCGAAACCGCGAGCGCGCCATCGGCCTCGAACCTGGGCAGGCCGACCTGCAGCCAATGCAAGATGCGCGCAACCCGGTGGTAGTACTGGTGATGTCGCATCACCTCGGCATGCCCGCCGGCGGCGACGCGCGCGCGGTCGACGTCGCGATTCAACCAGTCTTCGATCTTGGCCAACGCCTCGTCTTCGTCCCGGTACCACACGAGGTGCTCGCCATCGCGGAAGACCTCTTCGAGCTTCGGCACGTAGTGCGTGAGGTGAAATGCGCCACAACCGAGCGTCAGGAACGTGCGATTGCTGAAGTAGTATTGGTCCTCATTGACCTCGTTGACCCCTAGAACGATACGCGACGACGCGCAGATCTTGGCATAGCCGCGGTTGTCGACGGTGCCGCGCACGCGCAATCCCGTGTGCAGGTGATCCCAACGGTCCCAGTGTCGGCCAAAAACCTCCGTGTCGAAGCGCTTGGCCACCTCGGCCATGAACGAAGCGCGCTGGCCCTTGCGGCCCGGCCCGCCAATGAACGCGACGTCTCGACGAAAGGCCTGGTGCGGCGCCGGATGGTGGAATCGCGGCGCAAACCCACTCATCAAGAACGCCATGTTGTCGAGGCCACGTTCGCATAGCCACGGGAACCGCGCCGGATTGCTCATGCAAACCAGGTCGGCAAGCGCGAAGTAGTCGACGATCGAACCGTCCAGAACCTCGAGCGCTTCCTCGCACCAGATGACCAACCGGGCGTCGCGGCGGAACTCGTCGGCCAACACGGCGGGCAGGTCGCGAAAGAAGACGAACACCACATCGGGCCGAAAGCGGCGGAAATCCGCGCGCGCCAGGCGATTCGCGGCCTGGTTACCAAACCAGCGGCGCAGAGTCGCCAAGTTGCGCCAGCGCACATCCACGCCGTGTTCGCGCAACGCTTGGACAAGGGCACCCGTGCAGCGCGTGCGCGACATGCTCTTGCCGAAGAACAAGACGCGCCGCACTGGCCCGAGACGCTCGCTCAGGCGCGCCGGCATCACACTCGGCCGCAAGGTGGTCGCACAATCCTGACTCGCCTGAATCGCCGGGCTGTCGTCCCGGTGCGGCGTAGCCCGACCTTCGCCTCCGCCTTCGTCACCCACGTTGTCCACGTCGGCCGCCATTCCGGCCCTCCAAATGAAGAGTAGGCGAGCCGCGCTGACCGCGAACGACTCCTGGAATCACCCCTTGCCGAGTGCATGGCGGTCCAAACCGACGGCTGCCGCTTCTATCTCTGCCTCGATTCGATCCTCGCTGCACGCGAGCGGAACATACAACGCCGCACCGCCCCCAAGCCACCACGACTTCTGGAAGAACGCCGGGAACAGGGGTGGACGACCCGCAAGCAGGTGCAGCGCACGCTGTCCGAGCCACGCACGACGCAGCTGGCGTCCCCCGTAGCACCATCGACCCGGGGGAAGTTCGCCTCTGGTTCGGTGTTCGCAACCAAACAGGCTACGGCTGCGGGTGAACTCAGTGGTCTCGAGCAGACAACGGCGGATTCGACCCCGATGGAACCGCATTCGATCGCGCTCGACCATCGCGAGCACCCGACGCCATTCTGCCTCGTTCTGCAGTAGGCCCAAATCTCGCAGGGTATGCCTGTGCCCCGCTTCCACGTCTCGCTCCCGCAGCAAGCGAGCCGCGGCGGCGATGCGCTGGGCAGCGGCAAGGCACGGCCGCCCGTGCAAACTGGCTGATTGCAGGTCCAAGACGGCCAGTTCCCCATCGCCGAGGCGAACGAAGTTGCCACTGTGCAGATCGCGGTGCTCGATGCCAATCGCGAGCAAGCGCAGCGCCATGGTTGCTTCGTCGCGCAGGCGCGCATTCGAATCGACCTCGACTGCCGTTTGCGTCGGCAGGGCCCGCAGCACGAGGAAGGAGCGCGCCGGCATTCCAGCACGACGCTTGGTTCGCACGTCGAGCACCTCGGGACACCGAATGTGCTCGGCCGCCGCCGCCCGCAGCATGCGAGCCTCGTGAGCCGCCGGCAACGCTCGCACCGCGTAGCGCAGTCGGTCCTTGGCGCGCGGAAACGTCATCACTTTGACGAACACGTCTCCCGACGGCAGGCTGCCGCGAAGAACGGCCCGCACGAGACGCCCCTGTACGAGGTCGAGCTCGGCGGGCAACCGCCCGGTCCGAACGAACGTGCGCCACCAGCGGTCGAGCGCTTGGCGGTCGCCAGCCGCCGCGGTCCCAGCACTCATTGCAGGTTCCCGACACGCGCAGCCAGAAGGCGTTCGTAGAGCGCGATCGTGGCCCGAGCCGCCTGCTGCGGATCCATGTCGATCCGGGCTCGACGCCGCGCCGCGACCGAACGCTCGCGCCGCAGTGGTTCGTCGCGCAGGAGCCGCACGAGTTCTCGAGCCAACACGCCGGCATCTTCCGGGCACGCGATCCCCGGCACCTCGCCAAGTCGCCGTTCGGCCAGCAAGGCTGGCAGAATGCCGCGCTGCGTCGACACGACGGGCAACCCGAACGCCAAGGCGTCGCACACGGCTCGGCAAGTGCCATCGCTGCCTGGCACCAAGAACAGGAAGACGTCGAGCGACCGAAGCGCACGCTCGTAGTCAGCTCCTTTCTGATACCCCGGCAACACGACGTGTGCGCTGAGACCCAAACGCTCGATCGGTTCGCTGACCAGCTCGCGCGTATCCACCTCATTGCCGCGGCCGAGCAACACGAAACGCGCCTGCGGCACCTGGTCGACGACCGCCCGCGCCGTGGCCCAGAGAAGGTCGAAACGACGGTGTTGCTGGATGCGCGCAGTGATGCCGACGACGAGGTGCCCGCTGTCGAGGCCCCACTGGCGACGCTGGTCTGCACCTTCCAATTCGCGCGGCTCGGTAACGGGCTCCTGCCAAGACACGCTATCCGCAGCCAAGCCAAAAGCCTGTTGCACGCCCGCGCGCGCTGCCGCCGTCGGCGCCAAGACCGCCGCCGTGCGGCGAAACACGAAGCGTTCCCGCCAACCGCGCGGCGGTGCCTCGGGTTCGTAGAGCGTGCGCACGACGGCCGGTGGACGCTCGAGTCGCCGACAGGCGATCGTCGCCAACAAGTGGTCGGCAGGCTGGTGGCAGTGCACGATCGCGTAACCATCGCGCGCGAGCAGTGCCCGCAACGTGACGACGTCGCGCCGCAGCGACGTCACGTGGAAGTGCTTGCGCAGCTCGAGGCCCGCGACAACCGGCACGCGCCAGCGCCACAACTCCTCCGCGACCCTGTGTTCCCCGCCGCGGTGCACGAAACCGGCCTGTGCGAACGCGACGTCGAGGCCGTTCGCTCGCAGACGACTCGCCGCCCTGATCGCAGGATCGGCCGGTCCTGTCCACTTGTAATTTGCGAACAAGTGCAGGATGCGCGAACCGCCGATGGTCATGCCCTCTGATGTCGAGGCAGCCGCAGGCACCGCCAGTATTTCTTCCAGTCGGTGTACGCCGCCATCGCAGCCGCGACGAAACCGCGCCACCCGTCGAGGAACCCCAACTTGAGCAGCAGGCTCTTCGTGAACACCGCCGGCGGCCGCACCAGCAGGTCGAACGCGTTGGTGCGCCGGCCTTCGGCGGCCAACGCCTCGGCTGCGATGCGCGTGAACGAGTCGATGGTGCGTAGGTGGTGGCGGAAATCGCGGTAGCTGAGGTGCTCGATGCCCGAGTCGAGGCGCTCACACGTCGTATTCTCGTTCATCTCGACACGATCGTGCGGGTTGCGCCCGCCCCAACGCCCTTTCCGCCGATCGAACAGCCGCAGCTTGCGGTCGGGCACCGACAAGCCGTGGCGCAAGATGCGACCGAGGTAGTGATTGTGCCGTGGCATCTCATAGGCGTCGGCGGCGAAACCCCGGTGCTGCAGCTCGCGAATCTGTTGTTGCAGTTCGGCCGTACAACGTTCATCGGCGTCGAGACAGAACACGAAGTCGTGACGCGCGTGCTCGATCGCAAACTGCTTCTGTTGCCGATGGCCAGGAAACGGCTGGTTGATGACGACCCGAGCGCCCAGTTGCTGCGCGACCTCCGGGGTACCGTCGGTGCTGCCACTGTCGACGACGAGCACTTCGTCACAGAACGACAGAGAACGCACGCAGTCGGCGATGCGGTCCGCCTCCTGAAAGCAGATCACGCACCCGCTGATTGGCGTCGCCAAAACGTCAGGCATCCCCGAGCGCCTCCGCAACATCTTCGCCGGGCTCGTCAACAAAGCCGTCGGCTGCCCTGCCATCGGTTGCCTTGGGCTCGCCTGTCGACGACGACGCCAGCCGCGCTTGGATCTGCTCGAGCGCTGCCTGGATTTGCAGCAGACGCCGGCCCCAGTCCTGCAAGCGACCGTCCTGTTCGACGGCACCGGCGGCAGCACGCATGATGCGATGACGCTCGTCGGCGGACACCCCGAGCTTCTCGTGGAGCAGGTACTGGTTGCTGTAGCCGAGCACCTGGTTCCAACGCAGCAGCTCGAGCACTTGACCGAGCAGCTCACAGAGCTGCAGTTCGGCCTCGGTCAGGCCCATCGACTGAGCCTTCTGCTTTCGCTTGCGATTGGATGTCACAACGGTCCGAGGTCGGTATCAGCCGGGCCTACGACGCAGCTGGGCCTGCCGGCGCAACGCCGTCGGTGACCCAGCCCAGCCAGAACACCGCAGCCAGAACACAGCAGCCGGAGCACCGGCAGCCGGAGCATCAGCCCTTGGCCAGATTCGCGTTGGCGAAGTCCCAGTTGACGAGGTGCTCGAGGAACGTCTTGATGTAGTCGGGCCGCCGGTTCTGGAAGTCCAAGTAGTAGGCGTGCTCCCAGACGTCCATCGTCAAGAGCGGCGTGGCACCGGTCGTCAGCGCGGTCTCGGCGTTGGGCGTCTTGGTCACTTCGAGCTTGCCGCCCTTGAGCGACAGCCAGGCCCAGCCACTGCCGAACTGCGTCGCACCGGCCTGGCTAAACAGCTCGACGAACTTCTCGTAGCTGCCGAAGTCGGCCGTGATCTTCTGGGCGATGGCACCAGTGGGCTTGCCGCCGCCCTTGGGCTTCATCGACTGCCAGTAGAACGTGTGGTTCCAGACCTGGGCTGTGTTGTTGAAGATGCCCGCCTTGTCGGCCTTGCCGGCAGTCGCCTTGATGATGTCGACGAGCGGCTTGCTGGCGAACTCAGTGCCTTCGATGAGTTTGTTGCCGTTCGTCACGTAGGCCTGGTGGTGCTTGCCGTGATGGATCGACAGGGTCTGCGTGTTGATGTGAGGAGCCAGCGCGTCGAGCGCGTAGGGCAACTGTGGAAGTTCGATGGCCATGTTGTTTCTCGGTTGGCGGCGCGGCTGCGGGTGCCAACGCCAATGAAGGCCCAGAACGATACGGAACGACGGAGCTGCCGCACGTCGAAACCGGGGCCTCTCGCCATCGCGGCCGTGCGTTGCGGCGTCTCCGCCGCGGGGTAGCCTGGGCGCATGAGTGCTGCTTCTCCCGACAGCCCCGCCCCCAAACTGCACGGTTTCCACCACTTGCTCGCCACCGTGGCCCGCTTGCGCGCCCCCGATGGTTGCCCGTGGGATCGCGAGCAGACAATGGCCAGCATGGCGCCGCATCTCGTCGAAGAAGCCTTCGAGGCCGCTGACGCGCTTCGCCGAGGCGACCGCGATCACGCTCGCGAAGAACTCGGCGACGTGCTGGTGAACGTCGCGATGATCAGCCAGATCGCCCACGAAGGCAGCCTCTTCGACGCCAACGCCGTCGCGGCGGCGGCGGCCGACAAGCTCGTGCGCCGACACCCCCACGTCTTCGGCGACCAGCAGGCCCTCGGCGCCGAGATGGCCTATCGCAACTGGGAGCGCAAGAAGCGCGAGGAGCAGAGTGACCCCCCGCGCAGCGTACTGGCGGGGGTGCCGGTGGCGTTGCCGGCCCTGCTGCGCGCCTTCCGCATCGGCGAGAAGGCCGCGCGCGCCGGCTTCGATTGGCCCGACCAGCAGGGGCCGCGGGCCAAGGTCGCGGAAGAACTCGGCGAACTCGACGCCGCCATCGCCGGCGAGGACACTTCGGCAATCGCCGACGAACTCGGAGACCTGCTGTTCAGCGTCTGCAACCTGGCGCGCCACCTCGCCGTGAATCCCGAAGTGGCCCTGGCGGCGACGACCGAGAAGTTCCAACGGCGCTTCGGCGCCGTGGAGCAGCACTTCGCTTTCGATCTGCATGGACGCACCCTCGCCGAGATGGACCAGGCCTGGGAGCGCGCCAAACGCGCCGAGCGCGATCCAGAAG
>JBDSBS010000377.1:0-2662 GCA_039921435.1 Planctomycetota bacterium
GTCGCATGCAGCTGGTGAGCCAGTTGCTCGATACGCGCTTTCCGGACTACGAGGGTGTGTTGCCCAAAGCGGCGGAAACGACCGTCGAGGTGCCCAAAGACGTGCTCGAGAGTGCGCTGCGCCGCACCGCGATCCTGGCCTCCAGCGAACAGCGCATGGTGCGTTTCGAAGTCGCCGACAAGACGCTGCGCATGACGGCGGAGAGTTCGACGCGCGGCCGCGCCGACGTCACCATCGACGCGGTCGTCAAGGGAGCTGGCGGCAGCATCAACTTCAATCCCGACTACATCCTCGAAGCGTTGCGTGTGTGCCAGCAGGAGCACGTCCGCCTCGACATGTCCGACGATTCGATGCCGGCCAAATTCACGCTCGGCGAGTCCTTCACGTACGTTGTCATGCCGATCAGTGGAGTCTGATGTGGTGGAGTCTGATGTGGTGGAGTCTGATGTGGCGGAGTCTGATGTGGCGGAGTCTGATGTGGCGGAGCTTGAAAGGGCGGTGCTCGAGGTGGCGGTCCTTGATGAGTGGATGCTTTGGCCTTTCGATAGGACCACTCGATGATCGGAATGCTCGATGTCGGCTCGCCTGAGTCATCGGGTCGCATGAGAACCCAGAGCGCATGAGCACTACGGTGACCGAACCCCAACGAGCTGGTGACTTCCTGCGCGACATCATGCGGCAGGCCGGTCGCAGCAAGACGCGCAGCGTCTACAACGAAGCTCTCGACACGATCCTCAGCTCGAGCCATCGACCACACTGTCAGATCGTCGGCTGTCGCGGCGGCCGACTCGTGGTGGAGGTCGACTCCGCACCCTTGTTTGCCGAGCTGATCGGCTTTCGCCGCGAAGAGATTCGTCTTCGCATCAACCAACTCCTTCCAGAGCAACCCATCGCCCAGTTGACGTTCCGACTGGGAGGCACGGGACATGTCTGACACGAAACCATCCGAGCCCCGCTACGACGCCAGTTCCATCAAGGTCCTCGAGGGCCTCGATGCCGTTCGCACCCGACCCGCGATGTACATCGGCGACACGAGCGTGCGCGGCTTGCATCACCTCGTCTGGGAAGTCGTCGACAACTCCGTCGACGAAGCCCTCGCTGGCCGCGCCACTCGCATCGACGTGCGCGTGCACAAGGACGGCTCGCTGTCGGTCAAGGACGACGGTCGCGGCATTCCCGTCGATATGCACGAGAGCGGCAAGCCCGCGATCGAAGTCATCCTGACCAAGCTGCACTCGGGCGGCAAGTTCGACAAGGGCAGCTACAAGGTTTCAGGCGGCCTACACGGCGTCGGCGTCAGCTGCGTCTGCGCCTTGTCGGAAGTGCTCGACGTCGAGGTCTACCGCGATGGCAAGATCCACCGGCAGACCTACATGCGCGGTCAGAAGGCGAGCGAGCTGGCAGTGATCGGCAAGGCCGAAGGCACCGGCACGATGCTGCGCTTCAAGGCCGACCCGACCATCATGGAGGTCACCGAGTTCTCCTACGAGATCCTGCGCAAGCGCCTGCGCGAACTCGCCTACCTGATGGGGACGGCCAAGCTGTACATCACGCTGACCGACGAGCGCAGCGACAAGCACGAGGAGTTTCTCTTCCCCGAAGGGCTCGTCGAGTTCGTCCTGGACCTCAACCGCGGCAAGTCGGCTCTACACAAGGAAGTGATCTACTTCCGGCGCGAAGTGGCGCACCCGGAAGACGCCAGCAAGGTCTACGAGGTCGAGATTGCACTGCAGTACAGCGACGCCTACCACGAGAACGTCTTCACGTTCGTCAACAACATCAACACCATCGAGGGCGGCACGCACCTCGTGGGCTTCCGTACGGCGCTGACGCGGTCCCTCAACAACTGGGCGCGGCAGGAGAAGGCGCTCAAGGAAAAGGACACGGTGCCGACCGGCGAGGACTTCAAGGAAGGTCTCGCCGCGGTGATCTCGGTCAAGGTGCCCGACCCACAGTTCGAGAGCCAGACCAAGATCAAGCTCGGCAACCGCGAGGTGCAAGGCATCGTGGAGACCGTCGTCGGCGACGGCATCCGCACCTACTTCGAAGAGAACCCGAGCACCGCGAAGATCATCTTCGGCAAGGCGATCGACGCGCTGCGCGCCCGCGAGGCGGCCCGCAAGGCGCGCGACATGGTGCGGCGCAAGTCGGCACTCGAAGGTGGTGGCCTGCCGGCGAAGTTGGCGGACTGCCAGAAGGGAACGCCGCGCGACGAAGCGGAGCTGTTTCTCGTCGAAGGGGACTCGGCAGGTGGCACGGCCAAACAAGGTCGCATGTCGCACCAGGCGATCCTGCCGCTGCGTGGCAAGATCCTCAACGTCGAGAAGGCTTCTGCCGACAGCATCCTCGACCACGAAGAGATCCAGACGATCGTCAGCGCGATCGGCACCGGCTTCCTGACCGAGGAGTTCGACCTCGAACGGCTGCGCTACGGCAAGATCATCGTGATGACCGACGCCGACGTCGACGGCTCGCACATCCGCACGCTGCTCTTGACGTTCTTCTTCCGGCAGATGCCGAAGTTGATCAACCAAGGCCACATCTTCGTGGCGCAGCCGCCGCTCTACAAGGTGACGCAGGGCAAGAAATCCGAATACATCTACAACGAGAAGCTGCTGGCGCAGGAGATCCTGCGCCTCGGTTTGAGTGAGAGCACGCTGAC
>JBDSBS010000378.1:0-4669 GCA_039921435.1 Planctomycetota bacterium
GATGCCGTCCATGACCCGCGGGCGTGTGACAACGAGGCAAGGAGTGCAGCGCTGTTCACTGCGCTGGCCACCCGCCCTGAACAGTCCGGGTTCAACGAGCCGGTCGGCGACCTGATCCTGATGACGGTCCACTGCAAGCAGCCTCGGACCACGGATCAGGCGTTCGTGGTCGACATCGACTTGTCGAGCTTTGCCCTGCCGTGGCCCGCGTTCCAGCGTGACAGTGTTGCGGTGCGCAAGGAGTTCTCGCACTTGTCGGACGGGGACTTCTACCTCAAGCACATCGTCTTCTTGCGCTCGTTGCTGGCGCGCCCGACCTTGTTCTTCACCCCGTGGTTCCGCGGTCGCTGCGAAGCGGGTGCGCGTGGGAACATCGCCCGCCACATCGAAGACCTTCGCGCGCAAGGCGTCGGGTGACATCTCAGTCGAACTCGACGGTGTAGACCGTTGTGGGTGTGCTGCGTCCGCGGGCCTGGACGTCGCCCAGGCGCCTGAACGAGAAGCGATTGCGGCCGGCGAGATCGGCCGTGGTTTCGGAGACGATGACACGCGTGCCGTAATCCTTGTTCAGCTGCTCGAGGCGCGCGGCGAGGTTGACGTCGTCGCCGTGGACCGTGTAGCCCAGGCGCGTCTCGGTGCCGACGAGCCCGCCGACGACCGTGCCGCTATTGATGCCGATGCGCGACTTCAGGACGATGCCGTCGCCGAAACTGCGCCGCGCGAGCAGTTGCTGGGTCTCGATCGCCGCCTGGATGGCGTGGGCCGCATGGTCGGGGTCGGCCCCCGGCAGGTTGAAGCTCGCCAGGATCGCGTCGCCCTGGAATTGCGTGATCGTGCCCCCGTGGCGCTCGATCGGCTCCGCCACCGCCGAGAAGTACTCGTTGAGGGTCTTGATCAGCTGCTTGGGTTCGAGCGACTCGCACATCGTCGTGAAGCCTTCGATGTCGCTGAAGTAGATCGTCGCCACGGCCACCTCGCCCTCGCCGGCGACCACCCCCTGTTCGGACGAGCGCACGCGCCGCACGACTTCGGACGGCACGAAGCGCGACAGGTCGTGGGCGGTGCTGGCGTCCACCACCGAGCGCATCAGCAGGCGCTGCGCCCGCGCGACGGCCACGGCCAGGATCGCCGTGACCAGGAGGATCGAGATCACCTTGTCGAACTCGGCGCCGAGCAGGATGCTGTTCGAGGTCATGTAATCGACGTAGTTGCGCGTGATCATCGAATTGCTGGGGTCGACCGTGATCACGTACGCCACCATCAGCAACCAACCGATGGCGGCGGTCACGCCTGCGACGATCACGAAGCGGGCCTGGAAGCGCAGGCCGCGCAGGGCGATGAAGATGAAGACATAGAGCAAGGTCGGCGCCTTCAGGTAGAACGAGGCGGGTTGCTTGTACTGCAGATGAAAGCTCCAGATCAGGGCCATCAGCAGGGCCATGTCGACGACCACCGAGAGGTAGAGCATCCAGTCCGGCAGTCCGCCGCGGTGGGCCAGCAGCAGCCGGATCACGGTGAAGGTGAAATAGACGGCGAGCGCCCATGGCACCGGCGCGAAGTCGGCTTCGGCGGTGAACGTCTTGGGCGCGATCGTGTAGAGCGTGGCGAAGATCAGCACGACGGCCAGTTGCACCCAGCCGATCAGCACCTCGCTCGATGCCTGTTGGCGCCGGATGCCCTCCATCAC
This sequence comes from Planctomycetota bacterium, assembly GCA_039921435.1. GTDB lineage: Bacteria > Planctomycetota > UBA1135 > UBA1135 > UBA2386 > DASVAL01. The sequence goes on from JBDSBS010000378.1 coordinate 1,688, forward strand.
GCGCGGCGGCAGCCGCGACTCGTCGTCCCGGTCGGGGGTGCGCTGGTGGTCGGTCGCAGTGACGGTCTCTGGCGCTGTCATCGTGTGAGCGACTCCGGTTGCTCGGGCACTGTCCCGGCGGGTACGGCGCCGACGGCGCCCCCCGGCGCTGCGCGACGCGCGCGACCGATTGCCGGCCGCGATCGTAGTCCGGCGCAGGGACGGCGCACAAGCGCTTTCGGCCCAGGCGGCAGGCCTGGCGCCGCATCGCGAGGCGAGACCAGCGTTCGTCGACAGTGCGATCGGACGGTGCGAACGTCCGGGGTACTTGTCGGGGCTGGCCGCTTCGTGTCATAAGGCGGCGTGACGAGCGCCCGCTTCTATGCAGAGTTACCGGTCTTCACAGACTTCAGCGACGTGACGCGATCGGAGAGCTTCGCCTCGCTGCCCGACGACTGGCATGTCGTGATGTCGGACGTGCGCGATTCGACCGCAGCCGTGCAGGCCGGCAACTACAAACAGGTCAACACCCTGGGCGCGGCGACGATCACCGCGGTACTCAATGCGGCGGGTCCGATCGAGATCCCGTTCGTCTTCGAGGGCGACGGATCGGTGCTGTGCGTTCCGCCCGAACTGCTCGATCGCGCCTGCGCCGCCCTGCTGCAGACGCAAGCGATGGCCGAACGGTCGTTCAAGCTCGACCTTCGGATCGCCACGCTGCCGATCGCCCGCGTGCGCGCCGCCGGCCACGAGGTGCGGGTCGCGCGCTACAGGGTCTCAGAGAACTATGTGCAGGCGGTCTTCGCGGGCGGTGGCATCGCGTTTGCAGACGGTTTCATGAAAGACCCGGCCAGCGCGTCGCAATGCGCGGTCGGGCAGGGGGGCCCGGTGCCGCAGGCGAGCTTCGAGGGGCTCGAATGTCGATGGCAGGACGTCCCGAGCCGCCACGGCGAGACGGTGTGCGTGATGGTCAAGGCCCTCGCGGACGACGCGCACACCGCCGCGGCGGTCTATCGCGAACTCATCGCGCAGGTGCAGGCGATCTACGGCAGCGACGAGCGTTCGCATCCGGTGTCGTCGGCCGCGCTGTCAATTGCCCTGGACAGCCGGCGGCTCGGCTGTGAAATCGGCGTGCGCGCGGCAGGCCGCAGCCGCATCGGGCGCTGGCGTTACCTGATGCGCATGCGCGGGATCGTGCTGCTCGGCTGGTTGCTGATGAAACGCGGGCTGCGAACCGGCCGCACGGACTGGGGACGCTACAAGCAGACCGCGGTGGCCAATGCCGACGTGCGCAAGTTCAACGATCTCTATCGCCAGATCCTCAGCGGCGACGCTACGCAGCGCGAGGCGCTCACTGCTTGGCTGGACGAGCGACTTGCGCGACACGAACTGGTCTACGGTCTGCATGTCGCCGATCGTGCGCACATGACCTGCCTCGTGTTCGACTATTCGGGTCACCACCTACATTTCATCGATGGTGCGGATGGCGGGTTGTTCCTTGCCGCGAAGGCATTCAAGCGAAGACTCGCGGCGCTCGCGCCACATCATCGCCAACAAGCTTGACGCGAGGGAAAGATCAAGGGCCCGGGTCGACTTGCGCGCTTGAAATGCACGCCTCTACGCCGACCGCCACAGGAAGTAGCGCCCCGGTGCGACAGTCTGCGGCAGGGTTAGCGGCGTCCAGCCGACCTCGGGCAGCAATTGATCGCTCACCACCACCCCGCCCGGCGCCAACAACGGCACGAGCAGCGGCGCGATGGCAGTCGCGACCTGCGCGTCGACACGTCGGTCGCTGCTTCCGAAGTCGCAATGAATCAGCGCCGCCGGCCGGCCGATCCGATGCAGCGCAGCGGGCAACGTCCGGGCGAAATCTCCCAGGATCATGTGGTCAGCGTCGGGCGCCGAGTCCGGATGAGCGGCATTTCGATGGTCGAAGGCGAAGATCGCGCGATCGGGGAAGAGGCCACGCAAATGGTCGTAGGTCCGGCCGGCACCGAGACCCAGTTCGATGACCGGCCCGGGAACGGCGCCGATCAGTCCGGCCAGCATGTCGAGGCAATCGCGCTGCGCCTGCATGCGGCGTATGAAACTGTCAAGACGGCTCATGCTGATCCTCCATTTACGAGCGTGACAACCCATCCGTCTTCGCCATTTTCATGGGCATCGCAGGGTTTTCTGCGATCACCTACCGGCAGGCTGTTGTGTCCGCCCAACCCACATCCACAGCCTGACTTCTCTGCCGGGAACCGGCTCCGAGGGTTAATCCTGCCCCGCCTCGATGCCGCAAGGGACTCGACGACACGTCCTGATACAGGCATCCTCTGGACCGGCGTGGTCGCGTCCGGAGCGGCTCGAGGTTTCTCCGATTAGCGACGTTACGCACCGGAGCTCGCGCGCGCGTCGTAGAAGAAGATCTCCTTTTTGCGAGATCGACATTATCTTGAGGAGGTCCACGCGCCGCTGCGCAGCCCGGTGTGACGGGTCGCATCGAAGCATGGAAAGGAGTAGGCGTTGGAAGACCTGATTCAGGTGCGCGATCTGTCGGTCGAGTTCGACAACAGGGGCACCATGGTGCCGGCGCTTGACCGCATTTCATTTCGCATCAAAGCTGGATCGACGGTGGCGTTGGTCGGCGAATCGGGATCGGGCAAGTCTGTCACGGCGCAGGCCATGATGGGGATCCTGCCCAGAACTGCGCGCATCACGTCGGGCGAAATCCTGTTCGCCCAGACCGGTGCTTCCAAGCCGCCGATCGACGTCACGCGCCTCGAGACCGACGGACCGGACATCCGCGGGATACGTGGCCGCCACATCTCGATGATCTTTCAAGAGCCGATGACATCGCTGTCGCCGCTGCACACCATCGGCGACCAGGTCAGTGAGGCACTGTTCCTGCACCACAAGGTCGGCCACAAGGAAGGCATCGCCCGGACTCAGGACATGCTGCGTCTGGTGGGCTTCCCAGATCCGGCGCGAGCGCTGCGCAATTACCCGTTCGAGCTG
>JBDSBS010000379.1:0-2720 GCA_039921435.1 Planctomycetota bacterium
GAGTCGGCAAAGAGCCTCGACGGCATGCGCATTCCGGACGAGAAGACACCGGCGTGCCGCGAGTGCCACTTGAAGTCGCAGTTCCACTGGCGGTGATCCAACGGCGCCGAGCACCGACGCCGATCCGGTCCTCGCTAACCGCCCGCTCGCTCGCCGGGGTAACCCTCGCCATCGCTGCCGAACTTGTCGCGCGTCGCCTTCGAACTTGGCGCGAGCCGGAACGCCTTCTCCGCAGCGGTGCCGTCGGCACCCTGAACGTTCACGGACCAGCTCTTGGCCGGCTTCCAATGGCAACTAAGGCACGTCGCAGGTTCCTTCCTGCCATCCTTCGCGTGCACACTCGCAGTCCAGCTCGCGCGCAGATGGTCCTTCACGACCGGTAGCAGCGGATCGATCCCACCGTCAGCCCGCACACCTGCCTTGTGGCACTCGCTGCACTTCATGCCCAGAGGGTGGAACTGCGCATCGGCGAAACCGGCGAACACCGTCTGCTCGACGTTGTAGCGCGGGTCGGTCTTGGCCGCAGCCGAGTCACGCACAGGTGGAATCGCGACCACCAGCGGCGCGGTGGCAACCCGCGTCTCGTCGTGGTGGCAGTGTGCACAGCTCGCTGCCCTGCCGTCGAACAAGCCTTCGTAGGTCGGCCCACCCGTCTTGTGGTCGTGGCACTGGTAGCAGCCACTGGCTTCCGGCTTGGTGGTGATGTCGCGCCCATCGCCGATTGCGTGGCATTCGAGACACGACTGTTTGCCGGCGGTCACGTGCGCACCGTGCGGGAACTCGACGGTCTTCTTCTTCGACGCGAGCTGTTCGCCAGGCGTGGTCGACTCGGTGACCTCGCCGCCCCAGTGACACTTGGTACAGCCGGCCAGGCTGTAGGCTCGCAGGTTCGGCGATGCCAGCTGCGCCGACGAGTCGCCACTCGAAGCAGTCGGGTGGCACTCGAGGCAGTGCTTTGGCTCGGACAACGAAGGCAGGTGCGAGTCGTGGCGGAACGGCTTGTTGGCCAGTCTGGTCGTCAACTCCTTGACCTTGGCTCGATGGCAGTCCTTGCAGTCGGGTAGCGCGGGTCGTCCCGACGCATCACTGCGGGCCACACCATCCACGGTGATGTCGGGATGCACGTTGGCTGGAAACACGAACGTGCGCTCGGCGATGCGTTCAACTTCGATCATGAGGCGCCGCCGCGCGATGTCGCTCTCGCCAAAAACATGGCATGACGCACAACTCTTCCAGCCAGAGCCGTGCAACGGGGCCGTCGCCGACTCACCGGTCTGCCAGGCGGGCTGGTCGTGGCAACCGATGCAATCGCCGAAGCGATGCTGGCTCTTGCCGGATTCGAACGGAAAGTCCCGACCCGGCCGCCCGGGGTTCTCGGGCTTGTAGGTGTGGCACCCAAGGCAGCCCTGTTCGATCTTCGTGTAGGCCTGCTCGCTGCACACTGCGGGCTTGCGCGCTCCACGCTGGAAGGCGAAGTGGTCGCCGTGAGCGAACGTGCCGAGCGACAGCATCGCACGCGGCATCCGTTTCGCGGGCGCTGCGGGCGCTGCGGCCACTTTGGCGGCGTTGGCGATGTGGCACTCGCCGCACTTCTTGGCCGGGATCTTGCCAGTACCGACCTCCGTCGCCGTGGCACGGGTGATGTTGACGTGGCAGTCGACACAGGCGAGCAACGTGCCCAGCACACCGTTCTGCACGCCGCAGTGGTCGCCGTGGTCGAAGTCACCGCCGACGGGCAGCGGCTTCGTATTGAGTCCGCCGGTCGGTCCCGCGAACACCTCGACGAGCTTCTTTGCGTACGACTCCGCGCCGACCTGCGCGGCGGCTTGTTTGGCGGCGGCGTCGAAGAACTGCAACGAAGCGAAGTCGAGGCGACCCTGCTCGTGACACTGAGCACACAACCCGGGACCCGTGCGAATGTCGAAGTCGTCGAACAGAAACTCTGTGCTCGTCGACTTGTGGCATTGCCGGCACTCGAGCATCGCGTGCGTGTGGTGGCGGTAGGCGGCGCGCGTGCGCGTGCTGTTCGTGCCCAAGTCGTTCTGCCAATCGGGATCGAAGTCGCGCTGCAGCTTTCCCGTGCCGATGTGGCACTTGTCACATTCCTGCTGAGGTGCCGACACCAGATGCTCGGCGTCGAAGCGATGGCAGCCGCGGCAGTCGCGCCACACTTCCTTCGTGCGTGGATCGAGCCACTCACTGGGCACGTGCGCACCGTGCTTGAACGGCTCGAGGGGTCCGGCAGTCGTCACGTTCGCTGTGGTTCGCGACGGCGGCGCCAGCTGCAGGAACGTCGTCCAGGCCGTCAGCGACAGCCAGAGCAGGGCCATTGCGGCTGGCACTACGGCTCGCATGTCAGCCGTCCGTCTTGCCAGTCGGCTGGATCTTCACTCGCCCCTGCACCGTGGCCTGGCAGGCGAGGCGGCACTTGGCTTCGTCGAGCTTGCCGCCCATCTTCTTGTTGGCCTTCTTGATGGTGTTCTTCTCGCGCGAACTCGCTTCGCTGAGCGCCGCCATGCCGTCGAGGATCGTCACGACGCACTTGCCACAGCTGCCGCCCGAGTCGGTGGGCTCGTTCTGGTCCCAGCATTCCCACAACGTCTGGCACTTGTCGCCGATGCTGCCGGAGTCGTCGGTCGCAGCGCCGGCTTCAGCGAGGAAACTCAGCATTGGCTTGTCGGAGCCCGCGGGCACCGCAGTGCCATCCGGCAGCATGATCG
>JBDSBS010000380.1:0-10238 GCA_039921435.1 Planctomycetota bacterium
CTGGCGCCGGCACGGGCTGCTCAGCGTGCACGAAACTCCGGCTGTCGGATGATCCACGCCCAGCTGATCCACGATCGCCGAACCTTGATTGGCCAGGGCTATTTGTGGGGCACGGGCAGGGCTAGCCGACGCTTCCCTGTGGAAACATACGTTGTCGTATTTATGCCGTCGACTACTCAGTGCCCTTCCCGCACCTCCGCCCACCACGGCAACCCCGCATCATGGTAAGGTCTGCCCCAAGCGTGGACGTGCACCTGCCCAACTCGCCGGTACCCATCTTCCCCCTGCCCGGGGCATTCCTGTTTCCGCACCAGGTGATGCCGCTGCAGGTGTTCGAGCCGCGCTACCTGCAGATGGTAGAGGACCTGCTCGACAGCCCGGGCCGCCTCGTGATCGGCACGCTGCTCGAGGGGGAACGCGAGACGCCCGAACACCCACCCGCGGTCCTACCCGTTGCCGGACTCGGCGAAATCCTTCGCCATGAGAAGCTGCCCGACGGGCGCTACCACATCTGGGTGCTAGGCCTGACGCGAGTGCGCATCGCCGAGCGCCGCAGCGACCGCCTCTACCGCCAGGTGCTGTGCTCCCCGTTCGTCGAGATCGACGCAGCCGTGGCCGAAGCGAACGAGCTGGCGCGGCGCCTGCACCGCGCCACCGCAGCACGGCTCAAGGAACCGCTGCCGCTGCCCGATTCGGCGCCGACCAGCCTGCTCGCGGACCTGCTGCTGCAGACCCTTGGCGCGCCGCAGTCGGTCATGGAGCGCGTGTTCTCCGAACCGTCGGTGTCGACGCGCGCTCGGCTCGTGCTGCGCGCCGCGTCCCGCTCGGCCAAGCCGCGCAGCGACGAGGCCTGAACCGCGACCTGGACCCCATAGCAGGCACCGGCTCGGCGCCTGCGCCCGCCCGACCTTGCCCGGCTGTCGCGGCGTGGTACCTTTCCTCTGAGCCATGCTGCCGCGCACAAAAACGATCCCCGCCCCGACCCGCATCTACCTCGTCGGTGCACACGCGACGGGCAAGACGACGTTGGCCCGTTGGGTGCGCGACCACTACGGAGTGCCGATGATCGCCGAGGTCGCGCGCGGCGTGCTGGCCGAGATGGAAGAACGCCTCGACACCCTGCGCACGGACATGGCGCTCGTCAACAGCTACCAGCGCGAGGTGTTCCGCCGCCAGATCGAGGCCGAAGCAGCGGTGGAAGGGTCGTTCGTCAGCGACCGCGCCTTCTGCAACCTCGCCTACGCCGCCCACCACTCGACCATCCTGGGCGAGATCTTCCGCGACCGGCGGCTGGCGGAATACATGAACTGGGTCCGGGAAGGCCTCGTCTTCTTCCTGCGACCGCACCGCGAGCTCGTCGTCGCCGATGGCGTGCGGGCCGGGCTCGAATGGGAAGAGGTCGTGCGCATCGACGGCATGGTCAAGCTCATGCTTGAGATGTTCGACGTGCCCTACATCCCGATCGAATCGCTGTCGATGCAGGAGCGCGTGCGCCTCGTCGAGCGCGTGCTCGACCTCGCCGGCTTGCCACGCTCTCGGGATCGCACGCCCTCTGCGGCGTCGGCCGCCGAGACCGAGGCTCCGCACAAGAACTGAGCTCTGGGCTCGCAGCGGCGCTCGAATCCGCCACTTTGCGATCCGCTTGGCGGAAACCAGAGGCTACCGTTCGCGCATGGCAGCGTCTGCGCATCCGACCCATTCCACCATCGCCCGCGACGTCGCGCAATTCGTGCACGAACGCTCCCCCCTGCGGCCCCGCGTCGCGATGCTGTTGGGCACGGGCCATGCATCCATCGCCAACCAGTTGAAGGACAAGGTCGTTCTGCAAGGCGACGATCTGCCCGGCTGCCAACTCAGCTCGCCGCTCTTGATCGGCCTGCTCGAGCGCGTTCCCGTCGCGGTCGCCGACGCGCCGCTCGCAACCTACGAAGGACACTCTGCCACCGAACTCGCGCTGCCGGTCCGCGTGCTGCGCGCGCTCGGCTGCGACCTGCTGATCCTCACGGCCGGCGCCGCGAGCCTGAGCCAGCAGATCGAGCCCGGCACCATCGCCGTGGTCGAGGACCACATCAACCTGAGCGGTGTGCAGCCCTTGATGGGACCGCAAGACGACCAGTCGGGTCCGCGTTTCCCCGACATGAGCGAGCCGTACTCGCGCGAGTGGATCGAAGTGGCGCGCGATGTCGCGCTGCGGGCCGGCATTCCGTGCCTGCCGGGCATCTTCGCCGCCGTCGCTGGCCCCAGCATGCCGACGCGCGCCGAGTATCGCTTCCTGCGTCAAGCCGGCGCCGACCTGGTCGGCATGTCGCTCGTGCCCGAAGTGATCGCCGCCGTGCAGGCCGGCTTCCAAGTGTTGGCACTCGCCGGTATCACACAGCAACTGGTCGCAGGCCGTTCGGCGCAGGTTTCCATCGAGGCCATGATCGATGCCGCCGACCTCGCCGCCCCGCGCATGGCCAGCCTGCTCGTCGGCGTCGTCGCCGCGACACGCGACCAGTGAGGTGCATGCGATGACGCCGCGCGCAAACGTGCGACCGCGCCTCGCCGTCATGCTGAGCGGCACCGGCCGCACCCTGCAGAACCTCATCGATCGCATCGCCGACGGCCGCCTGCGCGCCTCGATCGAAGGTGTCGTCAGCGACCGCCCCGAGGCGATGGGCCTGCAGCGCGCGCTGAGACATGGTCTCGACTCCAGAACTCTGCGCGACCCGTCCGAGATCTGGGCGTGGCTGCTCGAACTCGAAGTCGACCTCGTCGTGCTGGCCGGCTACATGCGGCTGTTGCCGATCGAACCCGAGTTCGACGGCCGCGTGCTCAACATCCATCCGGCCTTGCTGCCGAAGTTCGGCGGCAAGGGTATGCACGGCGAACGCGTGCATGCGGCGGTGCTCGCAGCTCGCGAGACGGAGTCGGGCTGCACAGTGCACCTGTGCAACGAACGCTACGACGAGGGTCGCGTTCTGTTGCAAGCGCGAGTGCGTATCACGCCGCGCGACACGCCCGCGACGTTGGCCGCGCGCGTTTTCGCAGCCGAGTGCGAGGCGTATCCGGCGGCGATCAACCTGCGCTGGCAAGAGATCGCGGGGCAGTAGGGACACCGGGCAGTAGGAACTCACCGTTCGGCGAACGAGATCGCACCGCCCGCGCCGCTTCACCGCCTTCGCCGCCACCAACGCCGCAAACTCTCATCGACCGCCGCCCCCACCAAGATCACCCCACCGACGACCGCAAACTCGAGCCGGTTGCTGTCGCCGACCAGGTTGATCGTGTTCTGCAGCGTCTGCATCAGCGCCGTGCCGAGCACGATGCCGAGCACGATGCCCTCGCCGCCGCGCAGCGCGACGCCGCCGAGCACGGCGCCGGCGATCGCATACAGTTCGTAGAAGTTGCCGAAGCTCGAGGCCTGCGCCGAGTTCACGTCGAGCACGAACAGGCTGCCGCCGAGGCCCGCCAGTAGCGAGCAGAGCACATAGGCGAGCACCGTCAGACGACCCGTTGCCACGCCTGCGAATCGCGCCGCCTCTTCGTTGCGACCGAGCGCGAACAGATGCCGGCCCCATACCGTGCGCGTCCAGAGCACCGACGTGCCGACCGCGACCACGCTCAGCACGAGCACGGGCACGGGCAAACCAAAGCCCTCGACGATCGGCAGCCGACCGGTCGCCAACCAGCGCAGGCCTTCGGCCGCATCGCCGAGGCCCATGGTCTGGTCGTTGGTGAACGCGCGCATGACGCCGCGGTACAGCAGGAGACCACACAGCGTGACGATGAAGGGCTGCAGGCCGAGCCCGACGACGAGCAGTCCGTGCCAGAGCCCGATGCCGGCCGAGAGCAGCAGCACGAGCGTCATTGCGAGCACGGGCGACAGGTTCAGGTCGCGCAGCAGCCACGGCAGCACACACCCAGCCACGCAGACGACCGAGCCGATCGACAGGTCGATGCCGCCCGTGACGATGACGAACGCGGCCGCGAGGCTCAGGATGCCGAACAGACCCAAGCGCTGCAGCAGGTTCTCGAGGTTGTAGGGCGACAAGAACGTGCTGCCGACGAGTCGCTGCAGCAGGGACGAGCCCTCGTTGGTGGCGGGTTCGGCCGTCAGGTAGGTCGCCGCGAGCACCACCACGAGCAACAGCACACCGATGCCGAGAACCTTCTTCACCGCATCTCCACGCTCGTGGCCAACATCATGACGGATTCTTCGGTGAGCCGATCGCGCGGCAGCTCGCCGGCGACGCGGCCCTGATGCAAGACGACGGCCCAATCCGCTAAGGCCAGCAGCTCGTCGAGGTCCGAACTGACGAACACAACCGCCAGGCCCCGCGCCGCCAACTCGTGCAGCCGCGCATAGATCTCGGCGCGCGCACCGACGTCGACGCCGCGCGTCGGTTCGTCGAGCAGCAGCACCTTCGGTGCCGCGGCGAGCCACTTGCCGAGCACGACCTTCTGCTGGTTGCCGCCCGACAGCGTCGCGGTGACCTGGCCGCCGCCCGAAGTCGAGATCGAGAGTTCGGCGATCGAACGTTCGGTGAGCGCACGCTCGTAGCCGCGGTCGACGAAACGGCCGCGGCGGTGCAGCGTCGGCAACGACAGGTTGTGCATGACCGACATGCCGAGCACGAGGCCCTGCAGCTTGCGGTCCTCGGGCAGCAGCACGAGACCGGCAGCGGCTGCGCCTTTGGGTCTGTGGCCATGCAGGCGAACGCCGTCGACTTCGACGTGCCCAGCCAGCGACCGGTCGGCGCCAAACAGCGCGCGCAGGAGTTCGCTGCGACCCGAACCGAGCAGACCCGCGATGCCGACCACCTCACCCTTCCGCACTTCGAAGTCCACCACCGCGCGCGGGAACGCTGCCGTGCGCACGCCACAAACGCGCAGCGCGACCTCCCCCGACACATGTGGCTGCCGGCGCTCGCTGCACACACTGCGGCCCACCATCATCGCCACCAGCCCTTCGTGAGTAGCCTCCTTGGCCGACAGTTCGCCGCTGTTGCGCCCGTCGCGCAACCCGACGATGCGATCGGCCACGGCCAGCACTTCGCCGAGCCGGTGCGACACATACACGATGCCGACACCCTGCGCCTTCAGCTCGGCAGCGACTGCGAACAAGCGTTCGGCTTCGACGTTCGTCAAGATCGAAGTGGGCTCGTCCATGATCAGCACACGCGCCTTCGCGCGCAGAGCCCGCGCAATCTCGAGCAACTGCTTCTGGCCCGGACTCAGCGACGAGACGAGCGCGCGCGGCGAAACGTCGAGGCCCAAGCGAAGCAGGCTCACGCGCGACGCGGCTTGCATCGCGCGCTTCTGCAAGAACGGTCCGCGCCGCAGTTCGGCGCCCAGGAACAACGCCCCCGCCACCGTGAGGTTGTCGCAGAGGCTCAGTTCTTGATGGATCAGCGCGATGCCGGCCGCCAACGCCGCCGCTGGCGAACGCAGCGCCACAGCTACACCATCGAGCCGATACTCACCGGCATCGGGTTGGTGCACGCCGGCCAGCACCTTCATCAGAGTGCTCTTGCCGGCCCCGTTCTCGCCGATCAGCGCCACGACCTCGCCGCGCTGCAGCACGAAGTCGACGCCCAGAAGCGCCTGCACGCCGGGGAACGCCTTGTCGACGCCGCGCACCTCGAGCAACGGAGCCGACATCGCGTTCACTTCTTGCCGGTCTTGAGCTTGAGGTCGTCCCAGAAGGCGTCGACGTTGTCCTTGCGGATCTGGCGCGCCGGGATGTTGATGACGCGTTCCTTGGGCAGCAGCGCCTCTCGCTTCTTGGCATCGGGTTCGCGCACGAGCTTGCCGAGCAGCTCGAGCGAACGGCGGCCGTACTCGTAGGGATTCTGCACGACGGTGCCGTGGATGTGCCCGTCCTTGATGCCCTGCAGCGTCGCCTCGGCTTCGTCGAAGCCGATGATCTGGATCTCACCGAGCCGGTTGGCCGACTTGACGGCCTCGAGCATGAGCGGCACTTCGTATTCGAACAGCCCCACCATGCCGGCGATGTCGCGCCAGCGCGTCAGCGCGTCCTGCGCCGCCGCCTTCGCCTTCTGCCGATCGAACTGGTCGGTGAACGTGGCGCGGATCTCGAACTTGTCGCCCTTGAGCACGGCGTCCTGCTTGTCAAAGCGGCTAGGGTCGTGCGAGCGGCCAAGCAACTGGTCGATGACACCTTGGCGGCGCCGCCGCGCGTTGTCCTGGTCGAGGTTGCCGATGTAGACCACGATGGCGCCGCCATTGGGCAGTGCTTCTTGCACGAGCTGGCCGCACATGCGGCCGGCGTCGTAGTTGTCCATGCCGATGTAGCACAGGCGCTTGCTCTTCGGCGCGTCGGAGTCGTGCGTGATCAGCACGGCGCGCGAGGCCACCTTGTCGAGCAGCGCGGTCATGTTCTCGGGATCCTTGGGACTGACGGCGATGCCTTCGATGCCCTTGGCGAGCATGTCCTCGAGGATGCGCTTCTGTTCTTCCGCGGTGCCGTTGGGCGGCATGCGAACGAAGGCCTCGACGCCAAACTCGCTCTTGGCGGCGTCGCAACCCTTCGAGGCAATGGTCCAAAACTCGGCGACGCAGTTGGTGACGAACGCGAGCTTCGGCTTGCGCACGGGTGCGGCATCGTCTTGGGCCGACAGCGAACTTGCGAACAACGCGATTGCGACAGAAGCGACGAACGCAGAAACAACGCGGACCGAAACGACAAAAGCTTTGAAACGGTGCATGGAGCTTCTCCTGTGTTGGCCGACTGTGACTTAGCCGACGGTGACTTAGCCGACGGTGACGCCGCCGTTGACGGCGATGTCCTGGCCCGTAGTGAACGCCGCCGCATCGGTGGCGAGGAACGCCACGACGCCGCCGATGTCGCCGGGCACACCCCAGCGCCGCATCGGGATCTGCGCCTTGTAGCCGTCCTTGAGGGCTTTCGGATCATTGGCGTGGCGTTCGACCGGGATCCAACCGGGCGACACCATGTTGACGGTGATGTTCCACGGCGCCAGTTCGCTCGCCATACTGCGCGTCCAGCCAGCCTGCGCACCTTTGGCGGCGACGTAAGGCGAGAAGTTGGGCACGCCACGGCGGAACACTTCGCTGCCGATGTTGACGAGGCGGCCAAAGCGCCTTTTCTTCATGTTCGGCAACACGGCGCGCGCCAGCAGAAACGGCGACTTGACGAAGAAGTCGAGCATCTGCTGATGGAAGGCCCAGTCGTAGAGTTCGATCGGCTTCTGCGGCTGCGCTGGCGTCGCGTTGGCCACGACCACGTCGATCGGGCCGAGCTTGGCTTCGACGTCGGCACAGAGCTTTGCGACCTGCTTCTCGTTCGTGACGTCGGCGCGCACGAGCAAACCATCGAAGCCGCGGCCCGTGAAGTCGGCGAACGTCGCCTCAGCCGCTTCGCGATGGTTGGCGTAGTTGATCGCGACCTTGGCCCCGCACGCACCGAGTGCCAGCGCAATGGCCTTGCCCAGACCCTTGCTGCTGCCGGTGACGAGTGCCACGCGACCGGCCAACGTGAACGAGCGCGGCTCGCAGTCCAACGAAGAATGGGAACGGGACTTGGTGGCGGAACGAACCGAGCTGGTGGGTGTCTTCTTCATGCTCGAGCGAGAGGGAGCCGCCCACGCTAGCGGGTTGCCGGTCCAACGGCGACCGTCTACAAGGGAACGCGGCTGATGGCCCCCTCGTCGAGCATCGTCACGCAAGCCCTATTCCTGCTGTACTGCCTTGCGGCAGACGCTTGGGCCCAGGAACGTCAGCTCTCGACCTTCGACTTTGCGGCTCGGCGCGCGGCGCATTGGGCCTGGCAGCCGTTGGCGATCCGAGAGCCGCCGGACTTGCTGCCCGAACGGACTCGGCCCTGGCGCAGTCCCGACGGCAGCCCGACGGACCCCGTCGATCGCTTCGTGCTGGCGCGCCTGCAGCAGGCAGGTCTCACACCCTCCCAACCTGCCGAACCGCAGGTGCTTTTGCGCCGACTCTGGTTCGACCTCATTGGCCTACCGCCGACGCCCGAAGCGGTGGCGCGCTTCACAGCCGACCCTTCGGATGCGGCCTACGACCGCGAAGTCGACGAACTGCTCGCCTCGCCCCACCTCGGCGAACGTCAGGCGCGGCACTGGCTCGACCTCGTGCGCTACGCCGAGACGCTCGGCCACGAGTTCGACTTCACGCTGCCCAATGCGTGGCGCTACCGCGACTACGTCATCCGCGCGTTCAACGAAGACGTGCCGTTCGACCAGTTCGTGCGCGAGCACATCGCCGGCGACCTGCTCGAAGCGCCGCGCCTCGACGCGGACGGCAACGACGAGAGCGCGCAGGCGACCGCTGCCTGGTGGTTCGGTGAACAGGTGCACGCGCCCGTCGATCCGCAGAAGCACCAGGCGGATCGCATCGACAACCAGATCGACGTCTTCGGCAAGGCCTTGCTCGGTCTAACCGTGGCCTGTGCACGCTGCCATGACCACAAGTTCGACGCCATCCGCACCGACGACTACTACGCGCTGTTTGGCTTCGTCGAGAGTTCGCGCTACGTGCAGGCGCCGATCCGGCCGGTCGACGTGCATGGCGAGACCTACCTCGAAGCACTCGCGCAGCAGCATCGACTGGCCCGCACGTGGACCGAGGCCGCGAGCGAGCTTCACACCGCACAAGCAGCGGTCGCAGCGGACCAACACGAACCACCCGGCGCCGCGTTCGCCGCGCGCGACGGCGACCTGATCATCGCCTCGGCCGATGGCCCACGCAGCGACTGGCGGCTGACCAACGACGCCTTTGGCGCCGAACCGTGGAGCGGCCCGTGGTGCCCCGACCCCACGTCCGAGTCGCCCGAACTGCGCCAACTGCCCGGCGCGTTCTGGCACAGTGGCATCGCGGGACTCGCGCGCGACGGTGTATTGCAGACGCGCACCTTCCAACTCGACGGACGCTACGTGCACGTGCGAGTGGCGGGCCAGAACAGCCGCCTGCAGATCGTCGTCGACGGCCTCAATCTCGTGCGCGATCCGATCTACGGAGAGCTGCGGCGCGAAGTGAAGGATGCGAACGCCCACTGGCTCACGTTCGACGCCGCAGCCTGGCACGGTCGGCCCGCGTTCGTGCAGTGCCTCGACCAACGCGCCCCCGACCTCGGCGATGGCGACCACGAACACTCGGGCCATCCCGAGGCGGCGTGGCTCGCGGTGCAGGCCGTGGTGCTGTCGAAGCACGCGGAGCCTCCATCGTGCGCACCGCTCATCGAGCCGCAGGCACCAACGTGGCCACGCGTGCCCCATGCGGTGCGCACCGCGCTCCAAGAACTGCAGCAACAACAGAGCTTGCTGCCCGTGTCGCCAACCGTGCCGAGTCTCGGCGACGGCACTGGCACCGACGAGCACGTCTTCGTGCGCGGCGATCCAAGGCAACCAGGCACACTCGCACCGCGGCGTTTCCTCGAAGCGCTTGCCGGCAACGCACCACTCGCGGTCAGCACGGGCAGCGGCCGACGCGAACTGGCCGAAGCGGTGCTCGCCGCAGACAACCCGCTGCCCGCCCGCGTGCTCGTCAACCGCCTTTGGCACCACCTGTTCGGCCGCGGCCTCGTGCGCAGCGTCGACAACTTCGGCGCGCTCGGCGATGCGCCGTCGCACCCGGAACTGCTCGACTGGCTCGCGCAGGACTTCCGCGCCCACGGCTGGTCGCAGAAGCACACGCTGCGGCTCCTGGTCCGTTCGCGCGCCTACCGACAGGACAGCCGCGAACGCAGCGACGCCCGCGACGTCGATCCCGACAACGTGCTGCTGCATCGGCAGACCGTGCGACGCCTCGAGGCCGAAGCGGTGCGCGACAGTCTGTTGGTTGTTGCCGGTCGACTGAATGCCACGATGTTCGGCCCCCCGATTCCCCTGCCGCTCGACGACACGCCTGCGCGCGGCAAACCGAAGCTCGCCGGCCCGCTCGACGGCGACGGCCGCCGCAGCATCTACCTCGCCGTGCGGCGCAACTTCCTGTCGCCGATGCTGCTCGCCTTCGACATGCCGACGCCGTTTGCAACGGTCGGGGCGCGCGCTCTCTCGAACGTGCCGGCGCAGGCGTTGACGATGGCCAACGACCGGTTCGTTCGTGCGATGAGCGCCAAGTTCGCCGAGCGTGTGCTCGCCAAGGCCGAGACCTTTGGCGAACGCCTTCGCTTCGCCTACGCGGTCGCGTTCGCGCGCGAACCGACCCGCGACGAAACGTCGCTCTGCGAAGGGTTCTTGCGCACGGTCGCCGCG
>JBDSBS010000381.1:0-8447 GCA_039921435.1 Planctomycetota bacterium
GGCCTGGCCGACGACAACCACGAGCAAGCGTCCTTGGTACGCGGCGTCGGCGTCACGCACGGTCGCAGCCATGATCTCGTCGCGTTCTACGAGCGGGCGTCGCGGTGTTGGCTCGAGGGCAATCACGGGAACGTCGTAGCGGCGCGCGAAGGTCAGTAGCGAACGATAGAACCACGGATCGAGATCGCGGTCGTCGAGCCACGAACGGGACCAACGATCGCGCATCACCGTTCGCAGCTCCTCCATCGACCGTGCGCCGGCGAAGTACTCGCGCACCAGAGGCTCGTCCTGTTCGCCGATGGCCTCGAGTGCCAACGCCATGGGAATGCCGGCGGAGTGCAGGTCTTCGAGCAATTTGGACTGCAGCGCGTGCAGGCGCGAACTGCGGTGCTGGTCGCCTAGCCACAAGATGCGAGTCGCAGCCAACCGTCGCACGAGTTCTTCGCGCGCGAGCGAATCCTGCAGACGATTGCCGGCCGCCGCGACAAACGCGGCGCGGTAGCTCGCGAGTTCGCCAGTCGTCGCGTCGTCTGGGTCGCACGTCGAACAGCCGGCGGTCAGCAGCAGAGCCAACGTGACGTGCCAACGAGCGTCGGGCATGATGCGGAGCGTACACCCGGTCTCGACCCTGAGCCCACACATGAAAACCAAGGTTGGCGTGATCCTCTCCGGCTGTGGCTTCCTCGACGGTAGCGAGATCCACGAGTCGGTCTTGACGTTGTTGGCCCTCGACGAACTCGGCGCCGAGGCCGTCTGCATGGCGCCGCGCGGTCTGCAGCTCCAGGTCGTCGACCACGCGAGCGGCGAACCGCAAGGTGGCGCTTCGCGCGACGTGCTGAGCGAGTCGGCTCGCATCGCCCGCGGCCACATCGTCGACGTCGCGACCGTCAGGGTCGCCCAGCTGGATGCGGTGGTCCTGCCCGGCGGCTTCGGAGCGGCCAAGAACCTGTGTAACTTCGCCAGCAAAGGTGCGGCTGCCGTTCCTCACGGTGACGTGGCGCGTCTGCTGCGCGAGATGCACGCCGCCGGGAAGCCGATCGGCGCCATTTGCATCGCGCCCGCTCTGGTTGCGGCGACGCTGGGTCGCCACGTGCATCCGACGCTGACGATCGGCAACGATGCCGGCACGGCCAAGGCGCTCGTAGCGATGGGCGCGACGCACCGCGATTGCCCGGTGACCGAGTGCGTCATCGACCAGAAGAACCGCATCGTCACGGCCCCGGCGTACATGTACGACGCGCGCATCGTCGACGTGGCGGCCGGCATCAAGAAGCTCGTCGCAGTCGTGATGGGCATGGCCGCCGAGGGCGGCGCCGTCGCTGGTCGCACGGTCGAGGGAGCGAGGTGACGCGCGTTCTGGAAGGGCGGCGTTGTCTGGTCACGGGTGGCGGCACGGGTATCGGGGTCGGCATCGCGTCGTGCCTCGCGGCGCAGGGTGCAAACGTCGCCGTCTTGGGCCGGCGCGTGGAGCTGCTGCAGCGAACGGTGAAGATGCTGCAGGCGAAGAACGCCAAGGCGATCGCCGTGACTGCCGACGTCACCGATCGCGTGGCCGTCGAAGCGGCCGTCGACGAGGCCGCCAAGGAACTGGGCGGACTCGACATCCTGGTCAACAACGCGGGTCTGGGGGGTCCCAACGGCTGCGCGCTGCCGGGGCCCGATCGCTGGGACGAGATCGTGCGCACCAACCTCGACGGCGTGTTCTTCACGACGCGCGCGGCGCTGCGGCACATCGGCGACGACGGACGCATCGTCAACATCAGTTCGGTGCTCGGCCGGTTCGGCGTGCCTGGCTACACGGCTTACTGCGCCAGCAAGCACGGCGTCATCGGCTTTTCGAAGGCGCTGGCGCTCGAACTCGCCGAGCGCCGCATCACGGTCAATGCCGTATGCCCGGGATGGGTCGACACCGACATGGCGAAGGCGGGTATGCAGGCGATGGCCGACTCGATGGGCGTCGACTTCGCCACAGCGCGCAGCACGGCTCTGCAGGCCGTGCCACTCGGTCGCATGCTGGATCCCGTGGAGATTGGCGAGCTGGTCGCTTGGTTGTGTTCGCCTGTGGCGCGCGGCATGACGGGTCAGGCGATTAGTCACTGCGGCGGCCAGGTGATGTGGTAGCGCTGCGATCCTCACTTCTGCCGCGAGAACGCAAGGGTCCGTTCCGCGTCTACGCGGCGCCGCGATCTGTGCCGCATCACTGCGACGAAGGCGGATCGCCGGCTGACGGCGCTACAGCGACGCCGCGAGCTCATCGCAGTCAGGGCCGACGAATGTGGCGCAACGTGCTCGCGACGATCCTCGCGCAGCCGGTCGAACGCTGCCTCGAACCGTTCCAACTCCTCGCGGCCGATTGCGGGTCGACTCGGCGTGTGCAGAGAGGTTTTGCATTGCAGCACTGACCCTGGCTGCCGCGGTGGCCCGAGAGTCCATCGAGTAGGACCTCACGCCGGGTCGCGCTGCTTGGCGCCGTGACACTCGCGCGAGGTGATCACCTGGTGCCGCGCGTGCCTCACCGGCAATGACGGCACGCCTTCGCCGCGAAACTCGCATTGCGGCAGATCGCTGCGGTGAGGTGTGACACCCGCCATCTCCTGCTGCTCGAAGCAACAGGGCCGCATTCCGCGGACCCACGACCCAACCCGAGGTGATTGCCATGATCCGTCTCCCCCTTCTTTCCCTTTCGATCGCTGGCGCCGGCATGCTGCTGGCCTCGGCCGCCCGAGCCCAGAACCTGCTCAGCTACCTGCCGGCTGGCGCCGGCAGTATTCTCATCGAGGTTCCGTGCCAGAGCGCGGTCTTCCCTGGACCCGGTCTCACGTTGCCGCCAATGGCGGGGCCGGCCCGAGCCCTCGCCGCCATCCCGAATGGCGACGTCGCCGTCGACAATACGCGCGACCTGATCTACGCCACGAACGGCGTCACCAACATCAGCCGCACCTTCTACCAGCGACTCGGCGGTGTCGCGCCAGCACCACTGCCGAACCTGCCGATCCCGGCGTTCCCGGCGGGCGGCAATGTCATCACCGGAATGGCCGTGGATCCCGCCACCCAGCATCTGTTCCTGACCAACGGTTTCTGGATTCTCGAAACCGATCCGCTCGCCGGCATGGCAGTTCTTGCTTTCCAACCAGCCGCGGCGTGGCTCGCTTCGCTGTCTGGCCTCGAGTTCGACCCGGCCCTGCCAGGCGTGATTCACGCGGTCACCATCGCTGCCGATGTTTGCACCTACTCGCGGGCCGGCGGTCTACTCGCGGTTGCGCCACCGCCCTACGCGCCGCCGGGTGCCATGGCCACGGGGCTTGCGCGAGACCACTCAATAGCAGTGGGAGGGTTCTTCTACGTGCTGCACGGCAATGGCATGCTGTTCAACCACACGACGGGAGCCCTGCACGCAGCCGGTCTGCCGGCCATGCTGGTCGGGCTCGACTACATCGCGAGTGCGACGGAGCTGTTCAACGGGAGCGCTTGCGGTGGCACCCAGCCGCAGTTGCGTCTCAGCACCCTGGCGGTCGAAGGCAAGGCGGGCTTTGGTCTCGACCTCGAAGCCATCGTCGCGGGCACTCCGTGGGCCATGGTTGTCATTGGGTTCACGCCGTTGCTCCCCCCGGCGCCGATCTTTGGCAATGCCTGGGTCGCCCCACCCTTCGTGCCGTTTTTCGCGGTGCTCGGTGGCGCCACGTCGATGCACGTCTTCGTTCCGTTGCCGGCCGGCGTGGCTGGCACGCTGCTGTATGCGCAGGGCCTCGCACCATGCGCTGCTGGCGGGCCCGTGGCATCGGAGGGGCTCCAGATCGCGGTGTCGCGTTGATCCACACGGATGCGCCGCGCGAGTCACGGCTGGCGCGGCAGGGCACTACCAGGGTCGTCGCATCAGCACCGGCAGCCGATGCGGCGACCGATCTCTCTCACCAGGCAGCTGCTGGGTCGAGCATTGCACAGCTCGTCTCGTTCGACTGCCGCGCCGCTTGCCCGCGAAGGTAGCGCTGACTAGCCTTCATGGGGCAGCGAGTGGGGAGGGCGAGTTCCCGAGTCCCCATGGTCAAGTCGAACAAGACACTGACATCGCCGAGCAACGACCCTCTCGAGCGTCTCGTCGCCGAATGCCTGGCTTGCCTCAGCAGCGGCGGCGAAGACCCGATCGAGCAGTTCTGTGCTGCCAACCCCGAGCACGCCACGGAGCTGCGCCGTCGCCGCGACGGCCTGAAGGCGCTCGGGCTGTGGTCCAAGGCCGCGGTCGAGCTGCCCGATCGCATCGGCCCGTTCGCGTTGCTGCGCGAACTAGGGCGCGGCGGCATGGGCGTCGTCTACCTGGCCCACCAACACGAACCAATGCGGCGGCTTGCCGCCGTCAAGGTGATCGCCGGTCGCGCTTCCGAACACGCTATCGCGCGGTTTCAGACCGAACGACAAGCGCTCGCGTCGCTCGTGCACCCGAACATCGCGCAGGTGCTCGAGGCAGGCACCACCGGCGAAGGTCATCCGTGGTACGCGATGGAGTTCGTCGACGGCCGGCCGCTGACGCACTACTGCGATGAACGGCGCCTCGCCATTCCGGCGCGGCTCGAGCTCTTCCTGCAGCTATGCGACGCGGTGCAGTTCGCGCACCAACAAAGCGTGCTGCACCGCGACCTCAAGCCAAACAACATCCTGGTCTGCGAGCGCGGTGGCTTGCCGCTCGTCAAGGTCATCGACTTTGGCCTCGCCAAGGCGATGCAAGACGACTTCGCGGACCGCGCAGCATTGACCGAGCAAGGGCAGATCCTCGGCACTCCGGAGTACATGAGCCCGGAGCAGGCGATGCCCACGGCGGCCGGTGTCGACACGCGCACGGACATCTACTCGCTCGGTTCGGTCTTGTACGAACTCTGCACGGGCGTGCTGCCGTTCGACTTCGACGAACTGCGCAGCCGTGGTTTCCTCGAGCTGCAGCGGGCGGTGTGCCACCGCGATGCCCCAATGCCCAGTGCCAGGGTTCGGCAACTTGGCGAAACCGAGGAATTGGCCACCAGGAAGTCGGCGACGGCCACGTCGCTCGCGCGACAACTGAGCGGGGATCTGGACTGGATCACGACCAAGGCGCTGCAGAAGGACCGCGAACGGCGCTACGCGACCGTCTCCGAATTCGCGGCCGACATCCGCCGGCACCAACACCACGAGCCCGTGCAAGCCGGTCCGCCGAGCGCGCTCTACCAACTGCGCAAGTTCGTGCGGCGTCATCGGGCGGCGGTCGCTTTCTCGACCGCGTTCCTGATCGTTCTGGTCGTCGCCCTCTTGGTCGTCGCCAACCTGCTCGTGCAGCGCAATCAGAACCTGTCGCGGTTTGACACGCTGCAGGTGTCGCTGGACTTCGCCGCGCTCGAGGCGGGCATCGACGGCGACTTGTGGCCTGCCGTGCCCGATCGTGTGCCGGCTCTCGACGACTGGCTGACGGCGGCGAAGGGAATCGTCGATCGCCTGCCGGCGTTTCGCGCGCAGCTCACCGCTGTCGAAGCAAGCGGAGAGAGACAGGGTGAGTCGTGGCAGTTCGGTGCTCCACGCGATGCGTTCCTGCACCGCCAACTGGGGCCACTGATCGAGCGGCTCGCGGCGTTCGCCGCGGATGACGGTGCCCTCGAGAAGGTGCGGGAGCGTCGCACATGGGCCGCGAGTCTGCGCCAGCGCACCATCGTCGACCAGGCCGAGGCATGGCGGCAGGCGATCGCCACGATCGCGGATCGCTCCTTGTGTCCGGACTACGACGGCCTCGCCATCGAGCCGCAGTTGGGCTTCATCCCGCTGGGCCGCGACGAACGGTCGAAGCTCTACGAGTTCGCCTTTCCGCAGCCAACGCAAGCGCTGCCCCAACGCGGAGCGAACGGTTGGCTCATCGGCGAGCACACGTGCATGGTGTTCGTCTTGATCCCTGGCGGTGACGCGCGGCTCGGCATCGACTGGCCCGACCCGCGCTTGCCGCCCGAACTCGAGCGACCACTTGACACAGAGTACTTGCCCCGGGAAGACGGCCAGGCCGGGGGGCGCAGCTTCTCGGTGCGCTTGAATCCATTCCTGCTGTCCAAGTACGAGATGAGCCAGGCGCAGTGGAAGGAGGTCATGGGCGACAACCCGTCCTTCTGGTCACCAGAGCGAGAATCCAGCCGCGGCGTCGGGCTGACACATCCAGTCGGAGCCGTCAGCGCCGAGATGGCCTACGCGGCCATTCGCCGGCTCGGCCTACGGTTGCCAACGTCGGCTCAGTGGCAGTACGCGGCGCGGGCTCGTGCGGACGCGCCCTGGTGGACGGGTTTCAAGATCGCCGGCTGGCGCGGTCACGAGAATCTCGCCGATGCCAGTCTGTTCAACAACGGCAACGGTCGGCTCGAGTCAGGTGAGTGCGATCGGGACCATGACGATGGATACCCGCTGACGGCTCCGGTCGACAGTCTGGACCCGAATCCGTTCGGCTTGCACCACGTGCTGGGCAACGTGCGCGAATGGTCGCGAGATCCTGCGCAGAAATACGCCAACGCCAGGCCGCGCGGCGGCGATGGTGCAATGGAGCCGCGCGCCGAAGGTGACGTGCTCGACTTCGGTCGGCGAGACCTGCTCGGTGGCTCGTGCATGACTGCGTGGTTGGATGCGCGCACGACGAGTCGCAACGACCAACCCGCGGCCACCCGCGCCCGGAGCGCCGGCCTCCGGCCAGCGTGCGCCCTGGAAAGCAAGTAGACTCCCCGCTGCATCACGCGGCATTCGTTCACGTTCCCGCGACAACGCCTTCCAAACCCCGAGGAACCCCATGTCTCGTTCGCTGCTCGTCCTCTCGCTGGTCACCGCGGCATCGCTGGCTCAGACCTCACAGGGTCCATTCATCGGCTGCCCGATCCACTTCGGTGTCGGTGACAACACGCTGGGTCCAGCGGGCACCCCCATGGATCCCGACCGGCTCTTCTTGAAGCGGGCCGGCTTCGCCGAGGACCTCGTGGCAGCCCCCGGGTTCGGCCCGGCCCGGCCGCGCTTCACGTTCAATGCGATGTTTGGCACCGGCCGGCCGCCCGGCTTTCGCCTCGACGCGATCTCGTCCGGCTACAACACGGTCTTCTGCAGCTACAGCCCATCCGGCGAACCGGTGCTGACGATCCCGGTGGGAAGGTGGGGAGCGCTGCTGTTCTCGGTGTCCAAGAGCACGCCGGGCGGCGACAGCGCCGTTGTTGTCTTCGAGGCAGGAGCGGCAGACGGACCAGGCGCGGACGTGTTCAGTTTGGTGCTGCCCGGCAGCACGCTGCCGCCATCCCTCGTGCCATGCGTCATGATCGGTGAGGCCACTCGGGCGACGGATAGCACCGAGATGGGCTTTCAGTCCTCGCCGGCGATGAAGCCCGAGATGAGCGACTTCGATCCGTTCTTCACGTTCTACGAGACGACCGGGCCGCTGCCGTCGTTTCTGCAGATCAACCCCTGGGTCTACTTCTCGCTGCCGCACTCGGTGGCTGTGAACCCAGCGCTCGCCCCCTGGTTCGGCACGCGCGGCGGGGGTCCGCTGACACCCCCTCACAATCAGCCCAGCGGCGCGACCATCCTGCGCACGCAGTGGATCAGCGCGAGCGGCATCTGGTCGCCGCCCGAAGTCTTCCTCAGCTACGCGGAGATGGGTCTCGGCGCCGCGCCTGACGCCAACATCGACATCGACGCCTTGGCGGTTGACGAGAGCGGCTTGGTGCTGCTGTCGATGAAGCGCACGGCAGCCTACACGGGGACGGGCGAGCAACTGATGGTTGCGCGGTTTTCCCCGCTCCCGCTGCTGCCCGCGCGCCCGTACCTCTACGACACGACTACCGACGGCACTCCCGTGTTGCAGCCCGTTGGCAAGATCGCCGGTGCTGGCGGCGGCGGTGACATCGACGCCACTTGCGAACTCGACCCGAGCGCCAGCAACGGCACCGCAGGCTTCGTCTTCCCGTACGTCGTGCTCTGTCGAGACCCCCCCCTCTGGCCGACGACCATGTCCGCCTCCGCGGCAATCCTGACGTCCGTGGCCACGACTGGAATCACCGTCTCGGCGTCTGGCATGGCGAACACCAGCGGGCTCAGCATCTGGGCCTTGTTCTGGGGCGAGCCAGGTTTCTCGGGAACACCGTTCACCCAAATCATCGACGGCACGTTCGGCCTCGTCACGGGTTCGACCAAGACCTTCACGCTGACTGCGGCCACCTCGGTGCTCGCGGGCTACCGTCTCGACTTCCAGTGGTTCACGATCGATGGGTCGACGTGGTCTATGTCGAGCGTCGTGCGGTGCCAGTTTTGAGCGAAGACCCCACCCTTGGGCCGAGCGCTCGCTTTGCCCGCGCGGTGGCGGGCGACCGGCAGGCGCGTGAGCAGCTGCTGCTCGACAATTTGCCCCGCCTCGAGGCCTTCTTGCGCCTGCAGGCAGGTGCCGCGCTGCGACGGAAGGAATCGCTGAGCGATCT
>JBDSBS010000382.1:0-3942 GCA_039921435.1 Planctomycetota bacterium
CGGCGGGGGTCTTCTGCTTGGAGTGGATCAGCACGGCGTCGGCGCCGGCCTCGGCGTACGCCTCGAGGCGCTCCATTGCACAGTCGAGCCCAAGGCCCGCGATCAGCGCCTCGGTGCGCGCGATGACGAACAACTCGCCGTGCGTGCTGTGCTTGCAGGCCGCGACCTTGAGCGCATGTTCCTTGGCTGAGACCAACCGCCGTCGCGCGTCCGAATAGAAGCTGCACCGCTTGGGAAAGTCGTTGTCCTCGATGCAGATGGCCGCGATGCCGGCGCGAGCGAACTTGCGCGCCGTGACGGCCGCGTTGATCGCGTTGCCATAGCCGTTGTCGCAGTCGGCGATCACCGGAATCGACACGGCTTCGTTGATGTGGCTCGCCGCCGCCAACTGCTCGCTCATGTCCAGGATGTTGGCGTCGGGAACACCATGTGAAGCCGAGATCTCGAAACCGCTGGCCCAGATGGCATCGAATCCGGCGCGCTCGCCGAGGCGAGCGCTGAGACCGCTGTGGGCGCCGATGACGAGCAGCTGAGGCTTCTTGGCAAGGAGGTTGGCGAGACTTGGTCGAATCATGGCCGTTTCTTTACAGGCGGCAACATGAACGGAAGCTGAAGCTAGATCGGGGTTACCGCCGGCCCAAGCCATCGGCCAGCGCAGGCAACCGCAGCCTCGGTCTCGCCGCGCCGCTCGGGTCAGTCGTGGATCACGGGGGCAGCGGATGCGCCGCGCGCTTCGGCCTCACCCTCGTGCTCCTCCTGTTCCTCCGCATCGTCCCAGCCGGTCTCGGCGTCTTCGAACCCGACGGTCGCGGCGACATCGGGTGGCAGCGTGGGGTCGGCCTCGAGCCGGATCGTCTGTTCGACGACCTTGCCGTCGACGTCGAGCAGGATGCGGTAGACGCCGAGCGGCACGGAGCGGCCACCGCCGCGGCCAAAGCCGCCGCCGGGGCCACCCTGCGCACCTGAACCAACTTGCCCACCCGAACCACCCTGCCCAGCTGGGCCACCCTGGCCACCTTGCGGGCGCGGCGCGCCGGCAACGGGTTGGCCCGGTTCACGCGCGGGAGCACCCGCGGGTGTCGTCGGCGGTGCGATCGGCGATGTAGTCTGCGAAGCCGCCTCGGTGCCCTCGGCGCCCCCGGCTGCATTGCCCTGCCCAGCCCGCGCTCCGCGTCGACCGCGTCCCTGGCCAGCCGCACCGCCGGGTCCGCGTTCTGTATTCGCAGCCGCGCCAGCACCGCGGCCAGCAGCAACAGCCACCTGCGGCGGCCGTGCGGCGAGATCCCAAGTGACCTGGTGCAGGCCCGGTTCGGTCTTCGCCTCGAGTTCGCGCACGACCTTGCCCGTGTAGTCGAGGATGCGGATCGATGCCTTCTCGGCCTTCTTGGTCAGCGAGTAGCTGAGCACCGCACCGCGCGTCGGGTTGGCGCCGACGAACTGCTGCGCGCCGCTGCCTGTGCCGCGCGACGGCTCGCTGTGCCAGCGCACGGCCGGTGCGGGTTCGTAGAGGAACGCCACCGCTTGCATCGCTTCGCCGGTCATCTGGCGCAGGGCGCCGATGTCGGTGATCCACAAGCTGCGGCCGTGCGTCGCCACGACGAGGTCCGTGCCGTTCGGTTGCAGCGCCATCTCGTGCACGGCGACCGTGGGCAGGTTGCCGTTGATCTTCGCCCACGTCTTGCCGCGGTCGAGCGAGGCGAAGGCCGCGAACTCGGTGCCGCAGAACAGCAGGTTGGCGTTCTTGATGTCTTCGCGCAGGCAGCGGGTCGAACCGACGGGCAGGTTACCGCGCAGCGACTGCCAGGTCTCACCGAAGTCTTCGGTCACGTAGACGTAGGGCTGTTCGTCGTCGCCGCGGTGTGCATCGAAGGCGACGTAGCAGCGGCCCTCGACGAAACGCGACGGTTCGAGCGTGGCGACCCAACGCGCACCGGGCAGTCCAACTTTGTCGGCGACGTTGCTCCAATTGCTGCCGCCGTCCTTGGTGACCCACAGGTTGCCATCGTCGGTGCCGCACCACAGCAGATCGGCGTTGCGCGGCGACTCGGCGACAGCGCTTGCCGTGCCGCGACCCGTGCGCGAGATCTCGGGCGAGATGGCCTTGAGATCCTCGCCGCGCTTGAGCGAGCGGAAGACGTAGTTGCCGCCGCAATAGAAGATGCCCGCGTTGTGCGTCGACAGCACGAACGGCGTGTTCCAATTGAAGCGGTAGCGCACGCCGCGGGTCGGTCGCGGGGAGATGCGCTGCGTCTCGCCAGTCGCGATGTTGCGCCGGCCCATCGCGCCGTCCTGGCTCTCGCTGTAGACGATGTCGGGGTCGAACGGATCGGTGCGGCAGACGAAGCCGTCGCCGCCGCCGACCGAGATCCAGTCCGAGTTGATGATGCCCGGGCCGGCTAGCGTGCGCGACGGCCCGCCCCAGCTGCCGTTGTCCTGCAGGCCGCCGTAGACGCGGTAGGGCCGGCGCGAGTCGATCGTCACGTGGTAGAATTGGCCGAGTGCGAGGTGGTTCAGGTGCTCCCACCGCCGCGCGCGATCCCAGCTCGCGTAGAAGCCGCCGTCGCATCCCGTGATCATGTGGCGGCCATCGCGCGGATCGATCCACAGCGCGTGGAAGTCCGAGTGCACGCGGTCGCCGCCGTCGGCCGTGAACGTCTTGCCGCCGTTCGTCGAGCGATGCAGCGAGACGCCGGCGACGAAGAGGTAGCGCTCGTCACTCGGATCGACGCGGATCTGACTGAAGTACATCGGCCGCGGGTTGAGGCTGTTGATGCGAGTCCAACTCTCGCCACCGTCGGCCGAACGGTAGACACCGCCGTACTCGTGCGAATCCGGCCCCTGCTGGTTCTGCACGTTCGGCATCTGGCCCGCGTACATGTAGCCGAATGGCCGTCGCTGCGAATCGGCCGAAGCCGCGAGCACGACCGCAACCTCCTTCTTCTGCTTGTTGCGTTCGATCGTGAACGTCGCGGTCTGCCCTTCCTTCTTGGCGCCGAGCAGTTCGGTCATCGCGTCGGCGGTCGCGATCGGCGTGCCGTCGATCTCCTTGATCACATCGCCTTCTTCGAGGCCGCCCTTCTGGGCTGCGCTGTCGTCGCCGACGCGCAGGATCGACAGCGTACCGTCGTCCTGTTCGCGCGCGAACGCACCGAAGTAGGTGCCCAGGGACCCGCCGCCAGCGAAGCCGCCACCACCGCCGCCGCCGCCGAAACCACCGCCACCGAAGCCACCGCCACCTCCACCACCGCGCCGCCCCGCGCCGCGCTCGGACAAGTTGGCCGTCAGCTGCAGCGTCTCGTCGCCGCGGCGCAGGCTCATCACGACACGATCTCCCGGCTTGTGCGTCTGCACGAGTTCGTTCAAGGTCTCGCTCGTCGAGATCGGTTCGTCACCGAGCGACGTCAGCACGTCATCGACTTTGGCGCCCGCCCGTTCGGCCGGACTGCCTTCGGTCACTTCGGTGAGGCGCAGGCCATCGGGCGTCTCCTCGCCCTGCAGCCCGAGGTAGGCGGCGACCGGGCCGTTGCCGGCCGCGCTGATCGGGCGTTCGTCGAGCTTGACCGGAATGTCCAGCGTCTGCTCGCCGCGCCGCACGCGCAGCTCCAAGGTGTCGTTGGGCTGGTGCTCGAGCACCGCGCGCGTGAGGTTGGCGTAGCCACCGAAGGCCGCGCCGCCCAACGCAACTACGACGTCGCCGTCGAGCAGACCAGCCGTGGCCGCGGGCCCCTTGGGCGTGACCTTGAGGAGACGCGCACCGCCGTCGGCGTCTTCGCCCTGCACGCCGAGGAACGCCTTGCTCGGCTGTGGGCCCATGCCGATGCGCTCGCAGTCGACGATCGCGTAGACGACGTTCGGGTCCTTCGCGTACCAATCGACGTCGCAGCGTCCGAGGTTGCTCGAGGGCAGGCCCTGGGTCAGCTTGCGGAACGTGCGACCGCCATC
>JBDSBS010000383.1:0-3681 GCA_039921435.1 Planctomycetota bacterium
CGTGACCGATCACGACCAGTTCGGCGAGCAGCGCCGACGAACGCGGATCGCGCAACTCGCCGAGCCCTCGCAGCGCCGCTTCCTTGTCCTCCTGAGCGGGGGCAGCGAGGGCCCTCTGCAGCACTGAGAACGCTTGGTCGCCGCCGACGCGACCGAGTGCGCGCAGGCATTCCCGCCGCAACACCGGCCCCGTGTCGTCGGCGACGATCGCCGCGATGAGTGGCTTCGACGCCGCGTCGACCTGCAGTTGGCCGCACGCGAGCGCTGCCGCCTGGCGCACGTCGGCGTCCGCGTCGGCGAGCAACTCGACGAGGCGCGGTGCGGCGCGCTGGTCGCGCACCACGACGACTTCTTCGATCGCGGCGCGGCGCACGACGGGGTTCGTGTCCTGCAGCGCAGTGACCACCGCATCGGGCCCCAGAACGGCGAACAGCGCCCGCACCGTCGCGCGACTGACACCCGCCCGCGCAGCCAGAGCGATGCACCGCGGCCAGATACGGTCGCCGGGCACTCCGGCCGCCAGCTCGAGCAGGCGCAGATCGAGTTCGCCCAATTCGGGCACACCATCGAGCACCGCGAGGATGCGTTCGCCCTGCCCTTCGCTGAGCAGTTGCCGCCGATCGCTGCGGCTCAAGAACTGCTCGAGCGCCCTGGCGCGCAACGACGTCGACAACCCGGGCCAGTTCTGCACCACGCGATCCATCAATCGGCGGTCGCGCTCCGTGGCATCGGGATGGGCATCGAGCCAGCGGCGTTCCGCGCGCCAGAAGGCCGCGCGGTCGGGCTCGTCCTTGGCATTGCGATAGAGCTGCCACAACTCGGCGTTGACGCGGCCCTGCACGAGTTGCACGAGTGCATCGAAGCGCGGATGTGGCGTCGCCGGCATGGCGACCTGGGCGCGACCACCGGACAACTGCAGCTGCAGCGAACGCACGGCAGGCAGCGCACTCTGCATGCGCATCGCGTCGGCATCGCCGAAGCCGCCCGCCTGCAGCGCCTGCACGAGCTCGAGCATTTGCTGTGATGTCACAACGACCTCGAGCGCACCGCTCTGCGGCGGCACATCGGCGAGCCCTTCGGCGAGTACTCGGGTCAGGTGCTGCTCGTTTCGCATCACCACGATGGCGTGCTGGGCCAAATCGGCGTCGACCGCGAGTCGGGCGCGCACGCCCAAGAAGCCGTTCTTCTGGTCCTTCCACCACTCGCGCCACGGCAGCGAATCGCGGCCGACGCCGACGCGGCCCGTGGCGCGCACGAGGCGTTCTTCGGCAGGGCGCCGCAACATGTCGAGGTTGGGCACGAACTGCACCGGAACGACGACGTCGATCAGCGCTTCGACGATCTGCGCATCGGGGAACTGGATCGCAGCGGTCGTGGCCGTGTTGCCCGCCGAACCAGATGTGCCAGTCCCAGATGTGCCAGTCCCAGATGTTCCAGTGCCAGATGTTCCAGTGCCAGATGTGCCAGTCGAGCGCGACTTCTCGGCAACAGGATCACTGCGGTAGGCCAGGTCCGCCGACGCGATCGCGGCAAGGCTGCGCGACAACAGCTCGGCATCCTGCAAGCGCGGCAGCAGCGCGTTCGCAGTGGCAACCGGCAGCACGATGCCACCCCCGGCCTGCTCGATCTGCGCCAGCGCGAACGCGCAGTACTCGTAACCGCGATCGATGCGTGGCTCGGCGCAGAGTCGCTGCAGGTGCGGCACGGCCTTGGCACCGAGGCCGATGAGCGCCATGCAGGCGGACCCAGCCAGCGCCGGATCCTTCGACAGCAACTCGATGAGGCGGGCCGTCGCCCGCTCGTGCGGAACTGCGGCCAGCAGGTCGACGCCGCGCAACTGCAGATCGAGCGCCTGCTCGCTCGACAGCTCGAGCGCGAAGTCCAGATCCTCGGCGGTCAGCATCGGCGCCAACAGGGCGGACGCGTGATGCCGGACAGCGGCGATGCGGCCGCGAATGCAGTCCTGCAGCGCGCGCTTGGCGTCCGGCCCCTTCAAGAAGGCCATCGTCTCGACGGTGACGCGCGTCGCCTCGCCAAGCGGACGGGCCAACAGTTGGAACAGCAGTTCGTCGGGCACGCGCGACTTGCCGCCGTCAGCGGCGGGCGCCTTGCCGAAGCGGTTGGCCACGACCATGAGACTCTGCATCTCGTTGGCGCGGGCCGAACGAGCCACCTCGAGGATCAACGCTTCGATCGCCGGGTAGGTCGTGCTCATCTCCTGCAGCTTCGCCTCGACCTTGGGTTGCGAACCCTGCATCTCCGCCACGTCGCGCTTGAAGCGTTCGATCTCGCTGAGTGGTCGTTGCGCGGCGGCAGCACCGGGCTTGGCAGTCGGCGGCGGCAGCTTGATGCCGCCCTGCGGCAAGGGACACAGAACGGAGAGGCACAGCAGCGAGGCGGCGAAAGTCATGGGCAGGGCGGGCCAGACAGGCGGGCAAGAACAAGCAGGGCGGTCAGGGGGTTCGGGACCGCGCCCGTGGGGTCGGCTGGTGGGCCGGGAGGGGCGGGATAGTAACTGCCCTGG
Source organism: Planctomycetota bacterium (assembly GCA_039921435.1). Classification (GTDB taxonomy): domain Bacteria; phylum Planctomycetota; class UBA1135; order UBA1135; family UBA2386; genus DASVAL01. The sequence goes on from JBDSBS010000383.1 coordinate 2,525, forward strand.
CGGGCGATGTCGCCAACGCAGCGGGGCACGAACGCAAGATGGGTCCATGACGAGGTTCGAAAGCCTGAGGACGGGGCGGTCCATGCCGGCAGTGGCGGGGCGTGACCCATCGCCACGCGCGCCTCGCGAGGTGCGAAACGTGCTGCGCTACGTGTTGCAGAATGGCCGAAAACACGCGGCCGAAGGTCGAGCTGTCGCCGTCACCCAGGCCATCGACACGTTCACCTCAGCACCGTGGTTCGAGGGCTTTCGCGAGACATCGTCGTGCGCGGCCTCGAGGCCGTCGTTCGCCCGGTCACCTTTGCGCACACGTGGCTGTTGACGATCGGCTGGCGCCGCCATGGACTGCTGTCCGTGACAGAACGCCCAGCCTGACAGAATCCTGACAGGGTCCTGACAGGGGCGCACCCGCCAGAGGCCGCCTGGGGCAAGGTCACGGAATGCGGCCCGTGAGTATCTATCCCCCATCGAGTCTCGATCGCTCGAGTTTCGATCTCTGCTGGCTCCCGCCGTGCACCTGCTTGGGCCGCTGGGTCGTCAGCCAGAGCCCACCGCAGCCCCGGCCCAACCCAATCAAGGCTGCACGCCGCTTCGAAGCACGCAGCGACTTGGCCAGCGCCCCCTTGTTGGCCCTGGTTGGCTAGGCCTGCCCGTGCCCCATAAAAGGGCCTGGCCAATCACGGTCCCCTGGTCATGCCAATCCCGAGCAGATTGCAGTCGACCATACCATCGAAGGGGATGAGGGCTTGCCAGAGGACCTTGGCGCTTGGTGGTGGATCGAAGCTGCACCGCCGGAGAGCCGGAGAACGGCCTCCCCGCGCGAGGTCCGCTGCTCGTCGAGCCCGTGGTCCCATCGTGTGACTCGTAGTCGCAGTTGATGCCTTGGAGCCGCTTTCCGTGATACCCCAGAAACTCGATTCTCCGCTTGCCAGCGCGCCCCCGTCCCAATAATATGTGCGCAACCATGATGGCGGCAACCGATCTGAAGGCGAAGTCGCGGCAGAAGCGAACGGTCAAGCGTGCAACCGGCCTGTTGCCGTTCAAGGCCCCGCACGGCGGCGCTCGTCCGGGCTCGGGCCGAAAGCCCAAGATCTCTGGCCGACCCGGCGTCGAACACCGCCAGCGCCCTGTGCTGGCGTCCCGCTACCCCGTGCACG
>JBDSBS010000384.1:0-5228 GCA_039921435.1 Planctomycetota bacterium
ATGGAGAAGTGCACCTACTGCGTGCAGCGCATCAACGGCGGCCGCATCGCCGCCAAGCTGGAGAAGCGCCTGGTGCGCGACGGCGAGATCGCCCCGGCTTGCGCCCAAGCCTGCCCGACCGAGGCAATCGCCTTCGGCAACCTGCTGGACAAGGACAGCAAGGTCGCCAGGCAGCGCGCCTCCGGCCTGAACTACGGCCTGTTGTCAGAACTCAACACCAAGCCGCGCACGACCTATCTCGGGCGCGTCAGGAATCCCAATCCGGAGCTCGCCTGAGATGACCGCGATCACCGTGATCGACCAACCGGAGAATCCTCTCCGCCGAGCGCCCCTCGTCGAGGGCAAGAACACCTTCGCGACGGTCACTGACGTCGTCGCCGCGGTGGCCGAGAACCGGACGCCGCGCGGCTGGTACCTGATGTTCGGCGCCGCAGTTTTCCTGCTGCTGAACCTCGGCGCCATGATCGGCTACCTGGTGTTCACCGGCGTCGGCGTCTGGGGCAACAACGTCCCGGTCGGCTGGGGCTGGCCGATCGTCAACTTCGTGTTCTGGATTGGCATCGGCCACGCCGGCACGCTGATCAGCGCGATCCTGTTCCTGTTCCGGCAGAAGTGGCGCACCTCGATCAATCGCGCATCGGAAGCGATGACGATCTTCGCGGTGATGGCCGCCGGCATCTTCCCGGCGATCCACGTCGGCCGCATCTGGGTGATCTACTGGGTCTACCCGGTGCCCAACCAGATGTCGCTGTGGCCCAACTTCAAGAGCCCGCTGCTCTGGGACGTGTTTGCGGTCAGCACCTACTTCACGATCTCGTTCCTGTTCTGGTTCGTCGGACTCATTCCCGACATCGCCACGTTCCGCGACCGCGCGGCGAAGGCCGGCCGCAAGATCGCGTCGCGCGCCTACGGGCTGTTTGCGTTCGGCTGGCACGGCAGCAACCGCCACTGGCTCCACTACGAGAAGGCCTACCTGATCCTCGCCGCACTGAGCACGCCGCTGGTGCTGTCGGTGCACTCGATCGTGTCCTTCGACTTCGCGGTTTCGTTGGTGCCCGGCTGGCACACGACGATCTTCCCGCCCTACTTCGTCGCGGGCGCCATCTTCTCGGGCTTCGGCATGGTGCTGACGCTGATGATTCCGGCTCGCCAGTGGCTTGGCCTGCAGGAACTCGTCACCCTCAACCACCTCGACAACATCGCCAAGATCCTGCTCTTGACCGGCACGATGGTCGGCTACGCCTACGGGGTGGAGTTCTTCATCGCGTGGTACGGTCAGGTCGACTACGAGCAGTTTGCCTTCATCAACCGCGCCACGGGTCCCTACTGGTGGGCCTACTGGATCATGGTGTCGTGCAATGTGATCAGCCCCCAGCTGTTCTGGTTCCGCCGGTTGCGGCGCAGCCCGATGGTACTGTTCGCGATCTCGATCTTCGTCAACATCGGCATGTGGTTCGAGCGCTTCGTCATCGTGTGCACCTCGCTCAACCGCGACTTCCTGCCGTCGAGCTGGGGTTACTTCACGCCGACGTTGATCGACATCCTGACCTACGCCGGCAGCTTCGGGTTGTTCTTCACGATGTTCCTGCTGTTCTGCCGCTTCCTGCCGATCCTCGCCATCAGCGAAATCAAGGGCGTCATGCCCGAGGCCAATCCGCACTACGGCCACGACGCCCACGGTGACCACAGTGACCACGGGGACCACGGCCACCGAGACGAACCCGCCCACTCAGGCCGAGGGGCCCACTAGGAGCCGCGCCATGTCCAACGCCGCAACTTCTGACAAAGGTCTGTCCAGCACGGGCAGCTCCAAGACCGGGACGTCCACGACCGGCAATTGGGGCATCGTCGCCGAGTTCGCTTCCGCCGCCGCCATCTACAAGGCCGCCGAGAAGACCACCGCCCACGGTTACACGCGCGTCGACGCACACACGCCATTCCCCGTGCACGGGCTCGACAAAGCGCTGCGCCACGGCCCCAGCCCCCTGGGTTGGCTCGTCGTCTGCTGCGGCCTGACCGGCATCTGCCTCGCCCAACTCATGATGTGGTGGATGAACGGGCACGACTACGTGATCTGGGTGTCCGGCAAGGAACCCTACGCGTGGCCTTCGACGATCCCGATCACCTTCGAGTGCATGGTGCTGTTGTCAGGCTTCGGTGCGGTCTTCGGCATGTTCGGCCTCAACCGGCTGCCGCGCTTGCACCATCCCATCTTCCAACACAGCACGATCTCGCGCGTCACCGACGATCGGTTCTTCCTGTCGATCGAAGCGACCGATCCGAAGTTCGACAGCCGCGAGACGGCGCGCTTCCTCGAGGGCCTCGGCGGCCAGCACGTCGAGGTGGTGGAGGACTGACCATGACAGCAACCAAGATCGTCGGAGCCTCGGTTACGCGGGCCGCTCTCCTGGCCGGCGCAGCATTGCTCGCGAGCCTGGCCGGCTGCATGCGCGGCGGCATTTCCACCGAGCCCCCCGTGCACCTCGTGCTCGACATGGACTTCCAGCCGAAGGTGCGCGCTCAGTCCAAGGTCGACTTTGCGGGTTGGCCAGACGGTCGCGGCATGCGAGTGCCGGTCGTCGACGCGTTCAACAAGCCGCTCGTCGTCGCGCACCATGGGCTGCCTGATCCGGCCCTGAGCAACCGCGATGCCAAGGGGGCGTACGTGACTACGAACCCGCTGAAGCTCGACAAGAAGTTCGTGCACCTCGGTCGCGAGCAAACGGTGCTCGAGCACGGCCGCGAGAAGTTCGACATCTACTGCTCGGTCTGCCACGGCTACTCGGGTCAGGGTGGCATCGACAAGAAGCAGGGTCACGGTCTCGTCGGCCGTCGCTGGAGCACCGTCATCCCGAACTTCCACATGGTCGAAGGTGACGCCGTCGTCAACCGCGTGCCCTTGATGCCCGACGGCGAGTTCTTTGAAGTCATCACCTTCAGCAAGGGCACGATGCCCGCCTACGGAGCGCGCATCAGCGTCGAAGATCGCTGGGCCATCGTGCAGTACATCCGCGCCCTCCAGAAACTCAGCAAACCCTGAGACCGGCAACCCTGAGCCCAGCCTAGAACGCGCCCCCATGACCGCAACCGCAAACCTCAGCGCGCCGAGCCTGCAGCAACTGGCGCCGCAAGTCACTCCGAAGGTCAAGGAAGGGGACCTCGCCAAGGCGCAGATGGGTCTGCTCGGCGTGGGCCTCGTCCTGATCGCCATCGCCTGGGCGACCGGCGGCAGTCACTTCTACTTCTCGTACCTCGTCGGCTACATGGGCCTGCTGGGCGTCTGCCTCGGCGCCTTGTTCTTCACGATGTTGCACCACATCACTCGCGCCGGCTGGAGTGCCACGATGCTCCGGCTCGCCGAGAACACGATGTGGGTGTTGCCGTTCATGCTGCTCTTGTTCGTGCCCATCCTCGTGGGCTTCGACACGCTCTACGCGCACTGGGCCACACCGGGTCTCGCCGCCGCAGACCCTGTGCTAGCGGGCAAGGAAGCCTGGCTCAACAAGCCGTTCTTCTTCGTCCGCGTCGCGATCTACTTCGCGGTCTGGATCGGCCTCGCCTGGTTCTTCCGCAGCAAGTCGCTCGAGCAGGACGAGAAGGGCGACCCCGCCATCAGTCTCGCGATGGCGCGGTTCGCGGCGCCAGGCCTCTTACTGTTCGCGCTCTCGCTGACGTTCGCGGCATTCGACTGGATCATGTCGCTGGATCCGCACTGGTTCAGCACGATCTTCGGGCTCACCTACTTCGCTGGCGCCTTCATGGCCTTCCTCGCCTTCACCATCCTGATGGCGCGGTGGCTCGGCAAGAAGGGCTACCTGGTGGGTGCAGTGACCGTCGAGCACTACCACGACCTCGGCAAGCTGATGTTCGCGTTCATGGTCTTCTGGACCTACACGAACTTCAGCCAGTACATGCTCATCTGGTACGCAAACCTGCCCGAGGAGACGCACTGGTTCTTCGTCCGCGCGACCGGCGGCTGGGGTGCGGTCGGCACGATCCTCGTGATCGGTCACTTCTTCGTGCCGTTCGCCTTCCTCATGTCGCGGCACGTCAAACGCAACAGCATCGCGCTGTCAGCCGGCGCGATTTTCATGCTGGTCATTCACTGCATGGACATGCAATACCTGATCCTGCCTACGGCTGGGCACGGACATGCGGAGGAAGGTCATGCTGCTGCTGGTCACGCCGCAGCCGAGGCCCCGGCTGGCTTGGCCAACTTCTCGCACCAGATCAGCGACTACCTTCACCAGATACACTGGACCGACTTCGGCTGCTTCGTCGGCATGCTTGCAATCGTCGCCGGCCTCACCTTGTTGAACCTTCGCAAGGCCAACATCGTCGCCATGCGCGACCCGCGGCTCTCCGAAGGGCTCCGGTTCGAGAATCAATGACAAGATCACAGCAGGATCACAGCAGGATCACTGACATGACAGCTGGCAAAGAAGCACACGGCAGCGCACACGGCAGCGCCCACGGCAGTGCGCCCGGCGCCACGCACGCACCGATGGCCCACGACCCAGAACACGACATCGACGCGCGTTCGGCGACCATCTGGTTCGTCGCGAGCGCGATCGTGCTGTTCCTCACCCTGTGGATCCTGCTGCCGATCTTCATGCGGGTGCTCGAAGTCGAGCGCGAACACAAGATCTTCAACGTGCCCAACACCGAGTACGACGACGTGAAGGAAGCAGAGATGCAGTTCCTGCACGGCGCCAACCCGACCAAGAAGACCATCGAACAGGTCATGAAGGACCTGACTCCCAAGTAGACCAACATCGACGGGGGCCTCGCCGAAGGGCCGCCAAGTAGCCAACCAACCGTGATCCGACACCTCTTCCAGACTGCCTTCTGCGGCACCGTGCTCGCCAGCTCCATGCTCGCGCAGGGAACGGGCCATTCACCCACGAGATCGCTCGAGGTGAAGGAACAGGCTGCCCAACAGATGGATCGCATCGGCGCCGTGGTCGACCCGGAGCTGCAGTTCACCGACGAACGCGGGTATCCGTACCAATTGCGCCAGCTGTTCCCAGGCGCCCAACCCGTGGTGCTGCTTCTCGGCTACTACCGCTGCCCTGCCATGTGCGGCCAGGTCATGGAGGCCGCCTTCCGCGCCCTCAGCGAAATCAAACTCGCCCCAGGCACCGACTATCGGGTGCTCAGCGTTTCGATCGATCCAACCGAGACGCCCGAGGCAGCCCTTGCTCGCAAGCAAGCCTTCCTGCCCAAAC
>JBDSBS010000385.1:0-4789 GCA_039921435.1 Planctomycetota bacterium
GACGCAGGAGTCGGCGCAGACGGCGTTGAGCTTTGGCGCCAACGACATCGACGGCTCGGTGACCGAAGAGAAGATCACGCACGACGCGGGCACGACCGAACCACAGGCGCTCGACGAGGCGCAGATCGCGCACCTGATCCGCGAGGCCGGTTACGAGCCGGTGCAGCGCTCGACGAGCTACGAAGAGATCGGCGCCGGCGCGAATGTTTGACCGGGGCGCAATTGAGCCAAGCGGCTAGCTGGGGGCTTTGGCCTGACTCGCGGCCCGACTCGCTGGCCCGTGCCTGTGACCCGAGCCTCCGAGCTTGGCCAGACGACTCTCCCGGGGTGCGCTTCCCGGCCTCGAGACCGAGACCGTCAATAGGGACTAGCATGTGCCAATCGCCCCCATTCCACGAAGCGCCCCGACACGCGCATCGGCACGACTCTGAGGGACCAAGGCTATGAAGAGCCAGATCCTTCTACTCTGCGCCGGGATGACTGCCGGCACGACCTGCCCGCCCAGTGCCTCTTCCAGACCGTGACGACCCAGTCGATCGCGCCCGACTGCAACTTCGCTTCGACGGGCTTCTGCGCGATGGTCGCGACGCCGACCACGCTCACCACGACGCTCGACACCACCAACTGCCAACTCGAGATCAGCGTCAACGCCTTCGCTGGCCGCAGGGCTACCGTGCTACTGCGCGCGCTCGTGTTCGGCACGAGAAGCAGGTGTTCGTGCCGCTGCGCTGCACGTGGCGCCGATCGCGATGCTCGCGACCACCTCGGGGTCGTTCTCACTGAGCCTGCCGCCCGGCGCCGCTTCGCTTGGCTTCTTGGTGCAAGGGGCCACGCTCAGCGTGCCACCGTTCTCGGGGGAGCGAAGGGACTGCGAGGCTGCCGCAGGTGTGGTTGCGCATCGAACGATGGCGCCAGCGCCGCAGTGCCCGCCGATCATCTGCGCACCGCGACCTCGAGGACGTCGCGCATCGGCGAACTCGCCCTGCTGCTGCTGGCCGCCACCCACGATGGCGTCGATGCCGCCGATCCGACCTTCGCCGCGGCCGCCAAGCGTCTCGCCAAGGCAAACGCGAACGACACCTACGACCTGGCCCTTCGCCTGATGGTGCTGGAAGTCGTGCCGACCGTGCCTGGCCGGTTCTAGCTCGCGCATCGCGACGTCAAGACGCTGCTGCGCCATCGGCACATTCGCGGTGGCTTCACCTATGGATCCGCCCACCGCGACTGGGACCTGAGCAACACGCAGTACACCGCTCTCGGGCTGCGAGCCGCGACGGCGCTCGGCGTGCCGATCGAACGCACCGTGTGGCAGGCGATGGCCGAGGAGATCGGGGCCCAGCAGGCGAGCAACGGCGGCTTTGCCTACCAGCGACTCGACCGCGGCTTCGATCCTGGCGGCTACGCATCGATGACCGTGGCCGGCATCGCGGTGCTCGCCATTTGCGACCAGGCCCTCGACAACGCGCAAGACGCGCTCGGGGCGAAGATCGCGCGCGGTTGGTCGTGGGTTGCGCGCAACGTCGCGACAATCGGCTCGACCAGCGAACGCCGGTCCTTCTACTTCCACTACGGGCTGGAGCGCGCGGCGATCTTGACCGACACGGCTCAGGTCGGCGGAGTCGACTGGTACGCGAAGAGTGCGATGATGTTCATCGACGCGCAGCTGCCAGGCGGCGGTTGGGTATGCCCGGCCGACGGCTTTCCCGGCGGCCAGCTCGGTCGGGGACGCGGCGACAGCGTGCCGACAGCATTCGCCGTGCTGTTCCTGCGGCGCAAGTTCCAGAAGGTCATCGATCCCATCACGCCACACATCGTCAGGCTCGCCAACATCGGGGCAGCATCGAAGGAGCGGGACATCGATGCGTGTCACCGCGAACTCGTGCAACGCGGCATGGATGCCATGCCGGAACTACTGTGGGCGCTGCGCAGTGAGGTGATGCAACAGCGTCGGGCTGCATCGACGGCGCCGGCGGCGATCGCGTGCGAAGGGTTTGGCTACGACCCCGCATCGGGCGACGCAGCGAACCGGCGGGCCATTCGCAGAGCCGAGCTCTGGTCCTGCGGCACCTCTGAGAGCCACCCATTGGCAGCCTGCGCGGCCATGCAGAGCGTGGCACCCCACCTTCCGAGCGCGCACGATCGCTCTACCGCGGCGCGCCGGCGAACTGCACACCGTCGATCACCGCTCCTGTGCAGTGCGTCGTGTATTCGAACGGATCGCCGTCGAACAGCGCCAGGTCCGCGTCCTTGCCGGCGGCCAGGGACCCCACCCGCGCATCGATGCCGAGCAGGCGCGCGGCGTCGATTGTCAGCGCGCGCAGCGCCGCTTCGGGCGACAGACCGCGCCCGACCGCGACGCCGGCCTCCCACAACACGACGCGCGTCTTGGGCACATACGACTCGTAGCCGCTCTGCAGCGCGAACGGCACCTTCGCGTCGAACAGCAGCTTGGCGAGTTCCATCGTGCCGTTGGCAAGCTCGCCGCCCGTGCGCGCCATCGCGGGGTGCGGCAGCACCCACACCTTGGCAGCGGTGATCTCGGGCAGCACGAGGTATGCCTCGGCCGCGCCGTCGAGCACGATGCGGATGCCAAACTCCTTCGCGACGCGCAGCGCCGACAGCAGGTCGTGGGAACGGTGCGCCGTGATCAGCATCGGCACTTCACCGGCCAGCACCTTGGCGAGCACGTCGAGACCGAGGTCGACCGGCGTCTCGGGTTCCTTGGCGCGCTTCGCAGCGTACTCGCGCGCCTTCTGCAGCTGCTCGCGCAGCATCGCCACGGACTTCGCCCGCGTGCCCGGCGCTTTGTTGTCGCGCGCGCGGCCGCCGTCGCCGAGAGTTCCGGCCACCATCGCGAGCGGCACGACGACGTCCTGTTCAACACTGCGGCCGTGCAGCTTCACGACCATCGTCTGACCCGAGATCAGAGCCCCTGGCCCGTGGCCCGTATGCACCGTCGTGATGCCGAACCCACGCAGCCAGCTGACCAGTTCGTCGCGCGCATTGTAGGCATCGACGGCGCGCAGTTCGGGCTGGCTCGACGCCGAACGCTCGAGTTGGTCCTGGTCGTGCGGAACGTTGAGCAGGCCGCTGAGCCCGACCGTCGCATGCGCGTCGATGAGGCCCGGCGTGACGAGGGCCGCGCGCAACACCGGCAGGTCGGCCGGCAGTGCGAGCTCCGCTTGGGTACCGACGCGCTCGATCTTGCCGTCGCGCACGAGCACGGCTCCATCGGAGATCGCTTCGCCTGCCATCGTGACGACGCGCGCACCGAGCACTGCGAACGCGCGCGGCGGCGCCGCCGGCGGTTCTTGGGGCATCATCAACAGAGCGGCGATCTTGGCGAGCAACATCACTGCACCTCCTGCCCGTAGCAGCACATCGACATCGCTTGACCATCGCTGGCGCCGTAGCCGCCGTTCGCCATGAGCCGGTCCTTGGGATCGGCGAGGTCGAAGACCTTCTGCCCGTCGACCCAGGTCTGCAGCACGCGCGTATAGACCGAGAACGGGTCGCCCGACAGCACCACGAAGTCGGCGTCCTTGCCGACACGCAGCGTGCCGATGCGATCCTGCAGATCGAGCATGCGCGCATTGGCGATGGTGACCGCCTGCAGCGCCTTGTCGCGATCCATGCCCGCGCGCACGGCGAGCGCAGCCGAGCGCAAGAACAGTCGGCTGTCCGTGATGCTGTCGTCGGTGTGGAAGCCGACCAGCACGCCCTTGCGATCGAGGATCGCGCCCGTCTCGAGTGACAGATGTGCGGCCTCGAGCTTGCCACCCGGTGAATCGATGACGATCACCGAGCACGGCACCTTGGCGCCAGCGATCTGGTCGGCGACCAGCCAACCTTCGCTGACGTGATGCAACACGCAGCGGAAGCCGAACTCCTGCTGCAGGCGCAGCACCGTGAGGATGTCGTCCTGGCGATGCGTGTGGTGGTGCACGACGCGCTTGCCTTCGAGCACTTCGACGAGCGCTTCGAGGCCGAGGCTGCGTTCGGGCAGTTTGGAAAGGTCGCCCTGCGCCGCGGCGACCTTCTTCTGGTACTCGCGAGCCCGATGGAACTGGGCCCGCACGAGCGCCGCCGCCTTGCCGCGCGTGCTCGCGAACGGCGGATCGCGCTGTGGATTGGTGCCGTTCGCCATCTTCATGCCACCGGCAATGCTGCCGTCGTCGTTGTGGATGACGAGGTCGTCGACCGTGCGGCCGTCGCGCAACTTGAGGTAGACCGTCTGTCCCGACAGCAGGTGGCCCGAGCCCGGCATGACGTTGACGGTCGTGATGCCACCGGCCTGTGCCTTCTGGATACCGGGATCGCGCGGATTGATCGAATCCAGCGCGCGCACTTCGGGTTGGATCGGCGAGCTGTTGTCCGCACCCGCAACCGACCCGATGTGCGAGTGGCTGCAGACGAGTCCCGGCACGATGGTGCGACCGGCGGCGTCGATGGTCACAGCGTCGTCGGGAACGCGCACGTCGGCGATCGGCCCGACGGCAACGATGCGACCGGCATGGACGAGCAGCGTGCCGCGTTCGATCGCGGGTCCATCGACGGGCAGGATGCGGGCGCCGACGAACGCGTGCGGGTGCTCCTGGGCCAGCGCATGTGGGGCAAACAACAGCGTCGAGAAAGCCAACAGTCGACACACTGACATGCGGCAAGACTACGGGCCTCGCCAGGTGACGCTCAACATGGAACTGGCTCGACGCCGATTCCCTGTGTTCACCGCGGCCAGCAATGGCCACAAACGGAGAGGACCCAGCCAGGACCCAGCCCAGTCATGTCG